>JAYSYX010000402.1:0-19434 GCA_043727235.1 Bacteroidota bacterium | reverse complement strand
GCTTCATCAAAAGTAGATTCGATTTCAGACGCATCAAAGGATACTGGTAACTCATATCCAATTATATAATTTAGAACCTCCGATTTCCTAAGGTTGTCAATTGGTTTATTTGTGAATACAAAAATTATTTTTTTACTGTAAAATTCAAAAGCTACCATTTCAATAATGGAATTTTTATTTTGAAAATCTCTATAACAATACACTTGCTCACTTTGATACCCTAAATCATTCCCAATTCCATTAATCGAATTAGTTATAGGTGTTCCTGAATAAGGAATAAATTTATTTCCTTGTGGGACGAATACGCTTGTGCGATTTTGCTTTTTGAATAAGCCAAACATATTTATTTTTGTGTTTTATGGTTCAAATATACAAGATTTAACATTTGCACTGAATCCTACATTCGTTACTCCTTCAATAACCAACTTCAAATACATTCCGAGCTTTGGAAGTTTAATGATAAAATTTTTATCAAATACTGACTCAAATTCTCTTGCTAAATATTCAGCATCTGCATCTCCCACCTAAAACTAATGTTCCCACATTCCCTAAAATTGCAGAACGAATATCTCCTTGTAATTGTTCTATATTTTGATGGGCTAGAAAGATTGACAGTTCAAACATTCATGAATCTCCGTCTAGTAAGAGGTCTCACTTTTAGAATTTGATTGCAATGTAATATAAATATTCCCTACCTTAGTAGAAGAAAATGCATTTTATGAAAGAATTAAGATTTAAGATAGGAGACCAAGTATTTGATATATTTACTGGGCATCAGCTGGAAATTATAGGAACAATTGAGAAACCTTACCAAGCAACAACCGGCAAAACCATCTACCCTTTAAATGGCGGCGATTATGTATGCAAGCGAATTAACCTAAACGAAGAGGAAATTGTAAAAAATGATCACTTTTTACCTTATGAGTTTCCTCAAGATAATCATGTTGATGACTTGCAAAGATTATCATAATTCTTTTTCATTTAATTTAACAGCAATTCACCATCCAGTCAAACATGGAACCTAAAGAAAAGATTGAAACTTATTTAAAATTGCTTGAAATAAACCAGACTGGGTTTGAAGGTCGTAGAAATGTTGAATGGACTGTCATGGGGTTATTATGGACAGGGATTCTTGTATGTACAGGGTTTATGTATGACAAAGGGCTATCAGTTAATTGGTGGGTAGTAATACCACTCATAATTTTCATTTGTGTATTTTTTATTTGGTTAGGCTTCCTAGCTCGAGCAAACGAGATAGATAAAGAGTTCAGGAAATATTATAGGGATATGGTTTATTTTTTGCTGGGAATAGAACCTGAGCCCAAAAAACCAACTGAAGTTGAAGAACGATTAAAAAAACCAAAATTCAATGACAAATGGCAGATAACTGAATTTGTTATCACTTTAGCCTTACTATTTGTTTCTATGTGTGTTCTAATTTAAAAATTCAATGCTTAGATTAACTTTATTAAAAGAATTGGACCCAAATAATTACAAATAATTTCCCCCTAAGGCTTCACCATCCTCCCCTCAAAATAAAAAAGTTCCTCTTCTAATTTAAATTGTGTAAGTTAATGTTGGGTAGACTTAAACTTTGCCATTGTGATGTTGCATAGATTCAGATCAATTCTTTTAATAAGTATAAAAGGCAATTTTGTCTCTTCCACTTACACATTTCGCCCTCGCCACTCTTGCGGTGTTAACCCTGTTTCCTGTTTAAACACTCTTGCAAAATAACCCGCTTCGTTATAACCACAGTCTGCTGCAATGGAGGCGATGCTGAGGGAAGGGTTGGCCAACAATTCTTTCGCTTTAGTTAATCGCACAATGCGAATGAATTTATTGGGAGAACAACCTGTGAGAGCTTCCAATTTCCGGTGCAATTGTGAGTGACTCATAAATACCTGTTTGCATAGGTGTTCAACATTAAATTCATGATTATTAAAATTGGACTCTACAATCTCCCTCACTTTTTTTACAAATACATGTTCGGTCTTTTCTTCTGACATAGTTTGGGCATCCTGCAGTGTGGACGTATTCGCAGTTTCGGTTATACCGATTTGCCGGCTGTAATATTGTTGCAGATTTTTGCGTTGCTCCAATAATTTTTTTATACGCAACAACAGTTCCTCTTTGTGAAAAGGTTTTTCAAGATAAATATCAGCACCCTTCTCAATGCCTTCAAGTTTGCTCTTCATATCAGCTTTTGCCGTAAGCATAATGATTGGTATATGGCTGGTTCGCTCATCCTTACGAAGCCTGCGGCACATCTCAAATCCATCTACAAAAGGCATCATCACGTCCGTAATTATTAAATCGGGAATAATATTAACAGCTATGTCAAAACCTTCACTGCCATCCCGGCCAACAGATAATTTATAGTCGGGCAAACAGCTTGCAGTATAAGCCACTACATCTGCATTATCTTCTACTAATAAAATGTATGGTTGGTTGTTGTCGTTAATTTCCGGTGTTGTTATAAATTGGTAGGCTGTTTCCATTGACGTTGTTGTTTTGTTGCTATCCTTAAAGACTGGCTGTACAAAAACAGTCTTATCCACTGCCAGGCTAACTTTGGTTAAAGGAATTGTGATGATGAACTCTGTCCCTTTTGTTGCACCAACAGGCGGACTTTTAACGGAGATGGTTCCATTCATAAGCTTTACTAATTCTTTTGTCAAAGCAAGCCCAATTCCGGTTCCGCCTGTTTTACGGGTTTGACTATTGTCAAGTTGGTAAAAACGATCGAATATATATTCCAGCTGGGTTTCGGGTATTCCGATGCCGGTGTCTTTAACTTTCAACGTTAACACTGTGAGATCATTTTTTGCAGCTGCATGCTGAGAAACACTTACATAAATATTTCCATGAGCGGCTGTAAATTTTAATGCGTTTGATAAGAGATTGCTGATGATCTGTCTGATTTTTTCAGCATCAAAGGATACGGTCAGTTCATCAATATCTGCTAAAAAGTGAAACTGTGTTTGTTGGCTGGCAGCCAATGATTGAAACGACTCTACCATATACCTCAGGAACGAAATAATATCACCATCGGTTAAGTTTAAAGCCATTTTACCGTCTTCCAACTTCGATAAATCGAGCATTTCGTTAACGAGGTTTAATAAGTTTTCACCGTTGCGCACAATCATTTCTACGCCATTGTTCAGATGTTTTTCAGGATCACTTTTTACCTGGTTGGCCATGCCCAAAATAACCGTAAGTGGTGTTCTGAATTCATGTGTGATGTTTGCATACAACTGTGTTTTTAATATATCAAGGTCTTTTACACGTTTGGCTTCCTGTTGTTCAAAATTTAATTGCGATTCCAATTTTGACTTATTTATTCTAAATTTAAAATAAACCCTAGCCGCAAAGCCCAACAATAAAGCATATAATAAATAAGCCCACCAGGTAAGCCACCAGGGTGGGTTCACGCTAATTTTCAGTTCTGCAATTTTATCGCTCCATACACCCTGACTATTACTTCCCTGTACTTTAAACACATAATTACCCGGCGGCAGACGGAGATAGGTTACTGAGCGCCTTGTGCCGGCCTCAACCCAATTTTCATCTAAACCCACCATTTGATAACGGTATTTATTTTGGTTAGGAGCTGTAAAATCAAGCGATGAAAATTCAAGAGTTAATATATCTTGCCAATGATGAAGTGTAAGGGATTGAGCTTGATCGGATGTTTCCAGCAAAACAACTGAATTGTTAGTAGGCGAAACAACTTTATTTCCTACTAAAATATTTGTGATAAAAACATTGGGTGTAAATTCACTTTGTAAAACTGCTGAAGGGTTAAAAATATTTAATCCATTCACACCTCCAAAAGCCAGATTTCCATTAGGTAATTTTGCAAATGCTCCTGTATTAAACTCATCATGTTGCAAGCCGTCGGTTTTTGTAAAGTTTCTGAAACTAAATGATAAATTATTATTGTTTGACTTTACCGTCATACAAAAAATACCCTTATTGGTGCTTCCCCAAATATTGCCGGCATTATCAACTAATACACCATATACCACATTATTACACAGGCCTTCTTTTGTTGTGATATGCGAAAAATGATTGTTGGATTTGTCCAAACAATTGAGTCCACCACCCTTGGTTGCCACCCATAAAATATTTTCATTAAAAGCATCATTCACTATGCTGGTTACATGGCTATAGTTCAATGCCGATATATCTTTGGAATCGGTTCTATACCATTTTATAATTGGTTGTGCAGAGGAAGAAAAATCGTAAATAAGTTTTACTAAGCCGGTTTCGGTTCCCACCCAAAATATATTGTTGTCATCCTCATACAATGCTGTGATTTGAGCACTCTTCAACATCGGATTGGCGGCATCCGTATTAATCGATATTATACTATGCTGACCGGTTTTTGGCTGAAACACAAGTATGGTTCCACCTATACCGATATTCCAAATATTACCCTTGCTGTCTTCCATTTTTGACTCAACAAGCTCCTGTAAAATATCAACTGTAAACGTGTAAGTTTTACTACTTTTTGTTATAGGATTATAATTTTCAAGCACCTCTTTTAAGGGATTATCTCTAGTGCCGGTTTTTTGATGTAAAAACCAAATTGTATTATCCCTGCCAACAATAAAATCTTGTCGCTGATGTAGTCGCTGATCTTCCTTCGTGGTTAAATTGTTTCCATTTAAATCGAGTCTTCTCACTTCTCCCCAGCCTTTTACATAAACCTGATCATTTTGAAAAGTCTCGATTTTACGAATACTCATACCGCTAGCGTAGTGAGCAAATTTTTCAGAGCCGGTGTTGTATTTCCGAATACCATATCCGTTAGTGCCAACCCATATTAAACCGGATCTGTCTATATAAAATTTCGTAACAGTTATGCCTTCTTCATTGTGTAATATGGATGTTGCCGGATCAACAGGTTTATCCCTTCTCCAGTTTTGGGTATCATAAATCTGCAGCTTGCCTAAATCGGTTATTCCAAGCCAAAATCTGTTTTTATCTTTTTCGTGCAGGAAAAAACTTCCATGGCCCAGAGCAACATCTTTACTAAACAGCGGATATACACTTGTATCCTGTATTTGGCTAAAAAAAACATCGTTTGTCCATAAACTACCATCTGAGTTGATTGAAGATTGAGAAAAATATACATCATTCTTTCTAAAAATAACTTGCATTTCATTTGGTAAAAACTCATATAGTTTGTGATCAGCATTCAACCATATTCTGCCATCACTGTCCTTAAACATATAGTGGGTATTGTGTAATTCGGATGCAATAATATGTGTAATGGTCGGCGGATTGTTGTTTTCAGGAAAATCATCAGGCAGAGATATAATATTTAAATTTTTTTCATGTGGAAATACTAAAAACCGACCGTCTTCCAACTCTATAATTGGCAATTCTATTTTATTTCCGGAAAGGCTGTATTTATTTTGAGGGTCGTGCAGAATTCTGTGAAAATTGTCTTTGCTTTTATCATAAATGTTTATGCCATCATCAGTAGCGATCCATAATCTCTTCTTGCTATCTTCTAAAAGGTGATTGATCGTATTATTACTTATCGAATTTGGGTTGTAATTGTCGTAGGTATATACTTTAAAATTATACCCATCGTATTTATTAAGGCCATCTTTTGTTGCAAACCACATAAAACCTTCATTATCCTGCAGTATATCATACACATAACCCTGCGATAAACCGTTCGAAGTGGTTAGCCATTCATATTGAAGTTGTCCATAAACAGGTAGTTCCAACCATATAAACAAAATGACAAACCAGATTTTGGCAGAGATAAGGGCTTTTTGCATTTACAATTAAAGATAATTGCAACCCTGTTACTTCATGTATAAAGTTGAAGAAAAAAGATGCTGTATTAGAAAAATGATGAAAAAATCCCACTAATGCACAATTTGTCCTGTTGATAGATAAAAATTGAAACTAAATGGTGGTTTTGTCTTCACACAAAAATCGGTTTGAGCAGAACTTTGTCCCTGCTGGACATGTAAGTCCGGACGTTATTAACCAAAAAAAAACTAAAATGAAAAAGAAATTCAAAACAAGTGTCAAACTTTTTTTAACCATGATTATGCTGCTGCCAGTTTTAGGTAATGCGCAAACTAAGAATGTAATTTCCACACACCGGGTATTCCCAAAAATGGATAAGGTACTGGAATTTGAAAAAGGCCTGGCAGCTCATGCCCAGAAATACCATTCTGGTGATGTAAGCTGGCGAGTATTCTCTATCCAATCCGGTCCTGACGCTGGCGGTTATCATATTTCTGAAGGACCAACCAGTTGGGAAGGGGAAGATAAACGAGGCGATTTGGGTGATGAACATACACTGGATTGGAACAAAAATGTATCTGCTTACTTATCCGAAAGGCAATCTGCGGGGTATTTTGTCTATATTGATTCTCTGAGTTCAGTCGCTATCGATGATTATTCCGATAAGATCAATATCACGCATGTATATCCTAAAGTAGGCAAGGGAGAGGATGTAGCAAAAATGATCGTGAATTTGAAAAAAACCTGGGTTAAAGCCGGAGCATCAGTTGCAGTATATTCTTCAAATAGTTCAGGCAAGCCACAATACACATTGGTAACCAGGTATAAACAAGGTTTAAAAGAAAAAGAGTCTGGTTTTCGTGCTCCATTTAAAGAGACCTATGAATCGATTCATGGGAAAGGCTCCTATGAACTATATATGAAAAACCTCGCTGAAAATGTTGATGAAACCTGGAGCGAATTACTTTTTTTGCGTCCCGATTTAAGTTCAAAATAAGATTATTGATATGTAAAGTCTTCAAGGGTTATTAGCCTTTGAAGACTTTATTAAACTTTCGCAATCGAACCTACATCAAATTTTTTCTTAAAAATCTGATTTACAATGAAAACAGAACTCAGTAATCCGTTAAAACAAAACAAAGGCATCCCGGTGCTTTCTAAAAACCCTATTTTAAGGTATTTCAACTTCATCGCTTTATATTTTGCCCAGGGTATACCCGAAGGAATGATAGGCGTTGGTATTCCCGCGTGGATGGTCATGAATGGAAAATCGCCGGGAGAAATTGCCAGTTTTGCCATCGTAGCAGTGTTGCCGTGGAGTTTTAAATTTGTTGTAGCCCCTTTAATGGATAGATATACTTTTTTGTCTATGGGGCGCAAAAGGCCATGGATATTGGTCGGTCAATTAGGCCTGGTGATAAGTTGTATTTATATGGCTTATATACCCGATCCGTTGAATAACCTGGATCAATTGATGATCGCTGCTTTTATAGTTTCATTTTTTGGCGCTTTTCAGGATGTGGCCACAGACGGTATGGCGGTTGATATTATACCAGCCGACCAGCAGGCAAAAGCAAATGGATTTATGTGGGGTTCAAAAATTTGTGGTATGTCTATTTCATTGGCTGTTGGAAGCTGGCTTTTAAACGAATACAGTTTTACAACTTCAATGTTGATGGTAGCTTTTGCTATTGCCATTATTATGCTCGTACCGATATTTTTAAGGGAAAGAGAAGGTGAAAAAATAGCGCCATGGTCTAAAGGAAAAGCATCACCTGAATCTAAAAAATTACAACTCACAAATTGGCGTCAGATCTTTACTTCTTTATACAAAGTATTTAGCTTACGTAATTCATTATTAATTGCTTTGGTATTATTTATTTGCCAGGGAAGCTTTAAATATATAAGTACATTAATGCCCATTTTTACGGTAAAAGAATTAGGCTGGTCTGATGTGAGTTACTCCCAGAATTATGCTATTGCCAAGCTGATCGGTGGTATTGCAGGTATGCTTATCGGAGGTTTTTTGATTGACAAATTCGGTAAAAAGCGTATGCTTAATATTTATTTTTCAAGCGCGATAATTTTAATTACTATTTTGGCTTTTTCAAAAATATATTGGAGTGACCGAAGTTTTATTTATGCTTTTTTGTTAGTCTATAATGTGATCTACACATTTACCTGTATTGGTATATTTGCCACGGCTATGCAATGCTGTTGGAAAAAAGTTTCAGCCAGCCAGTTTACCTTATATATGACCATTGCCAACTTGGGACAAATGACTTTTGCTTCCTTCATTGGTCCGATAACATCAAACTATAATTGGCAAACAACCCTTCTGGCGTTTGCGATTTTTATCGCTCTAGCATGGTTGCTCTTGCAGTTTTTAAATATTGAAAAACAAATGCAACGGGTTGTTGATTTGGAAAATATCGATGCTGGAATAGAAGCAAAAGAATTGAACACAAAACATCCTATTGAATTACCTGTGTTGCGGCCAACTGCCGAACATACATATTGAATCCAAAATAAAAATCCACGAATTATCAAAATCTCACGGCTTCCGCTGTGGGATTTTTGTTTCATAGTGCCGGAACTTCCATTGACGATGTGCTCACACTCGATGCATGACAGGTTATATTCAACAAACAAACAGCTTCCAGAATTACCGTTATAAATTCCTCTAAAAATTTTATCTCCGGGTATATTAGCACCTGGTTTACATAAGCTACGAATCCGAATTTCTGCTAAATGTCTCTTTTTAGAACTAAATAGTTCTTCATACAAACCGATGTTTAAATCTCCATTTTTTATCAGATTTTGTCAATAATTATAGTGATTTTTTGATTTAAAATTCAAGTGCTCATTAATATAATATGAAAATTCGAAAAACATCATTAAATTTGGTAATAATCAACCACATAATGCAAAGGTTAACAATGTTTATTTTCCTTCTTTCAACTGCGTTTGTTGGCCAGTCTCAAGCTCCTGAAATTGAATGGCAGAATACTATTGGAGGAGTGATTATGATAACCTTTTAGAAATTTGTTCGGAACTGCGTTACGGGATAGACCGGATTATCGCTAAATTTGATGATGATGATTTCGTTGTCAAGAAATGTGTTAAGCAATAAATGGCAAAAAAAAGATTTACCATAAAAGAATATTCAGCATTTGCTGCTTGCTTTTTAATAACTCAAACAGAAGCATCAGCCGAAGCTGTCTATAATGATATTAGCCCTGACACATTAATTGATCAGGAACTTGAAACTTTTGCAGTTGATTTAAACAATGATGGATTAATTGATTTCGCTTTTTTAAGAAGATCATTTTCGTTTTTAAAGACTACATACTCATCAAATTATATTACCTCTCATTTCAGTGCATTAATTGTAGGGCCTGAACAGTTTGGCAATCAAATTGCAGGCACAATGAATACAATTAGCCCCTCTTATGGAGCTACCACCAATTATTATCCATACGCCATTCCTTTTAATGAAATGATAGATGAAAATATGGATTTTCAATATGATGGATATCAATTCCTGGCTTTCAGATTTAAAGGAGAATATAGTTCATACTGGCCATTTGGAGGACGTTGGTATCCAGAGGTTACAGATCGTTATCTTGGTTTCTATTTTAAGGACACTGCAAATTGTTTTCGCTATGGGTGGATGAGATGTGATGTAAAAGATTTTGGAAAGGAGCTTGTTATAAAAGATTTTGCATACGAAACAAAATGCGATGTTGGAATTTTAGCAGGAGATACAATTGGTAATACAACAACTGTCGGCATCAGTGAAAATAATATTTTAGATGCTTCTGTTTACAGTTTTAAGAATTTTTTATATATAAATCTGAATGAATTAATTAGTGATCTTGAAATTCATTTGTTTGATGTTACCGGAAAAAAGGTTTATTCAGATAAAATAGCAAATAAATTTACACAAATAGAGTTAACTGAAGCAAAAGGAACTTACATAGTTGAACTAATTTCACCAGAAGAAGTGTTTACCAAAAAGATTTTTATAAACTAATTCAAGATAGTGTTTTCATTATTGTCTCGTTTGTCCCGGCTTTATTGAAAGATTTAATTTAAACATCATATACTCGTAAAAACTCAATGATGAATTCAAAGTTGGAAAATATAGGTTAAGTTAAAAAACACCGACCCTCTGTTTAGAGTGAAATAAAAAAGAGACTGTTTCAAATTTTGAAACAGCCTCTCTTTAATCAAACAATTTATTTATCAGAATCCAACTAAACCTGTTGCAAATGTCGGAACTTCAGATTCAGTTCCGGTAAAAGTAAGACCACCTTCAGATAGTCTGGTATATTCTCCAATAGTGTGAGATCCACTATTAATGGTATACACATAAAAGTTACCCAAAATTGCAATATCAATTGGTGCTAATTCTGTATTCGCAGCAATTTCCTGAGATAATGTTAGCTCCCCCATTTGATTAACATAATAAGAGGAAATAGTGTTGCTTCCTGTATTTGTTACATAGGCATAACGACCGCGTGCAGTAACAGAAACCCAACAGGCAGCAGCCTGAAAGTTTGGAATTGCTCCATTTATATCATTTACTAATCCTGTTTCATTTGTCAAATAAGAAACAACAGTACTTGCATCAGGTAGTCCACCCTCTGCATTACTAACTACCATATAAAGATCGCGTGCAAAATCAAATCCAAAAGGTGTTACTCCTTTTGAATGACGCCAGTCCATTGTATTGGCAACACCCATATCATTAACTAAATATTCTGTTATCCTGTTTGTACGTTTTTCCGTAATATAAAGAACCTCTCCGTTAGGATTGAATTTGATCTGTGCAGGTTCTGCATTCTCAGCACTCAACGGTTTGTTAGTGCCTGGAATAACACTTAGTGACCCATCAGCTCCTATCATGTATCCGTTAATATTTGAGGAGCCAAAATTTACAACATATAAATAATCACCCCAACAAGTAAGACTTACCGGCATTTCACCACCCGAACTTACAGTTGATACCAACATTAAACTACCATCTGCACCAACATTAAAAGAAGAAATTGAATTACTGCCTGCATTAACCGCAAACAAAAATTCATTATTTGCATCAAGTTCCAATGCACCTTGTGAACCCAGGCCAATACCTGCCCCTGCACCACCTGAATTGGTTGTACTTTGCAAGGTAAGGGAACCATCATCGCCCATAGTATACATGATAATTGAATTTAAACCGGCATCATTGCTTTCAGTATATAAATAACCGTTGGTAGCAACCTTTGCATTTTCCGCTGTAAGACCGGCATCATCCGGATTGGTACCATTCTCACTAAAATCCACAGACTGGAATGATGAATTGTCACCATTCATTGAATCAACAAGTGAATCCTTACTACAAGAAGCAATAAATAAGGTTGTTGCTGCAATAGCCATGTAACTGCGTAATTGATAATAATTTTTTTTCATTTTATTTTTTTTTTGTTAATAAATTAGTTCATTCTTGCTTGATGTATTCATTTAACAGTTGAAGTTTGAATACATAAACAAATAATGAACCGCGGTAATGTTGCAGTATCTTTTAACTGTACAAATGCTTGATAATCAATTGTAATGCAGAATGGGAACTATTTATTGACTAAAATCTAATTTGTGAAATGGAGAATTTAAATGCACAGGTGAGGTTTTAAACCACAGGAAAAATAAGGGTCTTGTGAGAATTACCTGTCGCAGGGTTTTTCCTGATTAGGTATTTTTTATGAGGCAAGAACCCTGATGGGTCTTTAGATGGCTACGGCTTCACCATCCTCCCCTCAAAATAAAAATGTTCCTCATCTAATTTAAATTGTGTAAGTGTAACGCCTGCGAGATTTAAACTTTGCCATTGAGAGGTTGGATATATCCAGATAAGTTCTTTTTTTTCATTAATATAACGCAATGGCATGGCAAATTCTTTGTCGGGCGTAACCCATCGGTATTTGAAGTCTAAGCCATTGGAGCTCGGGTTGAGTGAGTATTCTAGAATAGGTAATTTACTGCGGCGTAAATATTGATCAAATTCTTTAGAAAAATCTTTTCCGGATTTTCTGGTAATATAATTTTCAATTTGCTGAGAGGTAACAGTTTGTAATGCGTAATCTTTTTGAATTCCTTTTATGATACTCCACCAAAGTTCATCATTATCTGTAATTGTTCTGAGTGTATTTAATACCAACGCACCTTTTTGATACATATCGCCACTTCCTTCATTATTCACTTTATATTTTCCAATAATAGGTTCTGAATTTCCAATATTGCCTTTCATGGCTGTGAGATAATTCATTGCAGTTTGTTTATCAAACATACATTCCACATATATCGTCTCTGAATATGTGGAAAATCCCTCATGTACCCACAGATCTGCAATATCCTTCACACTCACATTATTTCCCCACCATTCATGTCCCGATTCGTGAATAATAATATAATCAAAATCCAACCCTATCCCGGAATAATCAAATCCCATATAACCTGTTTTATATTGATTTCCATAAGCGATGGAGCCCTGATGTTCCATTCCCAAATAAGGTGTTTCCACCAGGGCGTATCCATCTTTATAAAAAGGATATTTACCAAGAAATTTTTCATAACATGAGAGCACAGGTTTAACCTGATCGAAATGTTTTTTTGCGATCTCTTCATTATAATCCAACACATAATAGTCTACGGCGAGTTTTTCTCCATCCGCACTTGTATATACATCCTCTAAATGGGTATAACGTCCGATGTTGAGAGATACATTATAATTATTGATAGGATAACTTACAAACCAATCATATTCTTTAAACCCCTGAATATCAGCCTTTTCTGCGCGTAAATTACCATTTGCGATACATTTAAGGTCTGCCGGAACAATAGCTCTTATCATCATACTATCAGGCTCATCGCTTAAATGATCCTTATTCGGCCACCAAACACTTGCTCCTAATCCCTGACAGGAAATCCCAACCCAAGGATACCCTTGTTTATCCGCAGTGAAACTAAAACCTCCGTCCCAAGGCGCATTTTTGGCAATTTGCGGCATTCCACTGTATTCCACGCGAATCATTCCTTTAGTACCCTTAAGTTGTTTTTCCGGAAAATGTATAAAAACCGCATCGAATTCGCGGTCAAATTGTAAGATCTTATCGCCAAAATAAATGGTTGATATAGCAAGTTTTTCTGTAAGGTCAATTTGTAAGGTTCTGAAATCGTTGACTACCGTATAATAAATAGAATTTGAGCCTTCAATACGTTTATTGAGTATATCCACCTTCACTTTGAGGTCGTAGTAGGTAACATCATAACAACTGCGCAAAGCGGTCAATTCGCCCCTTAAGGAATCTTTCTTTGTAAATCCTTCCTGTTTATCAAATAGCTGAGCAAAACTGCCGGAGAGAGCAAAAGTTGTGATAAAGGCTGTGATCAGGAAATTCCTCATTTTAATTAATGTTGTGCAAGTATATAACGATTTATTCCATTGTTTCTTTTCTGTTAACCGGAATTAACAAAAAGCGGGTATTTTTAGTAATATATTACTTTAAAAGCCCATTTAACTAGTCAATTAACGAATAATCATACCATTACAAGTGGAATTTGTTAAAATTTGTCGTTGGGGTCTAAATAGATAAGTTATAGTTTTGCTACAAAATTGCATCAGTTTTGAGGCTTAGTCTTGTACTTTAATCAATCCTGAACACCTAAATCGCATTAAATGAATATTAATTTATCATTAAGTAATTTTGTTCTATGTTACGATCTAACTTCCTCCTTAAAATCAGTTTGCCAACATTAATTATAGGTTTAGTTGTAGTTTTTTCCGGGTGTGACCCATTACCAGGTGATGGCGGAACTTCCTCTATAAGCGGAAAAATATTTATTGAAAGTTATAATGAGTCCGGAATTTTATATCAGCAATATTATGGAGCTGAGGAAAGAGTATATATTATTTACGGGGATGGGACAACCTTCGATGATGAAACAAAAACGAGTTATGATGGCACCTTTCAATTTCCATTCCTTCGGCAGGGTACATACACCATATTTTCCTATTCCGATTGCCTAACCTGCGATGGCTTTACCGAAGTTGTATTGCAAACTGTTGAAATTACAGATAACCATCAGGATGTTACCACTTCTGATCTAGTGATTGAAAAACGATAATTGAGCAATCTACCTGAAATATTAAATACTTTCTCTCCCATTTCCCTTTCAGAAATGGAAGCTGTGGAACTTATGAACAGAAAAGATACCAAGTATTTTTTTCATAGGGAAAAATTGCCTGCAATACTTCTATTAATGCAGGCAGATTATCGTGTGTTGGAAATTCAGGGACAAAAGTTATTCAGTTATCGCAATATTTATTTCGACACCGACGATTTCTTTTTTTATATTCAACATCACAACAAACGTGTTAATCGTTATAAGATAAGAATAAGACAATATGTAGAAAGCAATTTGGTATTTTTAGAAATAAAATTCAAGACCAATACTAAACGAACCATTAAATCGCGCATCAAAATTCCGGAATTCACAGAAATATTAACCGAAACTGCAAAAGAATTCATCCGATTGCACACTCCTTTTGATCCCGATCAATTAAAACCCAAATTGCGCAATGATTTTAAAAGATTTACACTGGTAAATAACAACTTAAAAGAACGTTCCACAATTGATACGGATCTTGTTCTGGAAACTCCCGATCACATACGCAAATTCAGCAATTTATGTATAGCAGAATTAAAAATGGACGGCTCCTCCTCAGGCTCTCATTTTAAAATGGCCATGCGCGATAATTTTTGTCCCGAAGTGCGTGTCAGCAAGTACAGCGTAGGTGTGGCATTTATGTATGGATATTTAAAACACAACAATTTTAAACATAAAACTTTACAAATAAACCGAATCGAAAATGTATAATTTATTACTGCAAGCAGTTGAAGAGGAAAACAGGTTTCTGGACCTGGATTTTTTTGACAATGATATTTACGACCTGATGTTAAGGGCCTTGTTCAATTTTATTGTGGTATTTATAATTATAAAAGTGATATATCGCAGCGACAAAAAAAATAAGAATTATGCATTCTCTTTCTATATGTTCAGCACACTTATCTTTTTCCTTTGTTATCTTTTATCCGGATTAAAACTGGATATGGGATTTGCCTTCGGATTATTTGCTATTTTTTCCATATTGCGATATCGGACAATTAGTATTCCGATGAAGGAGATGACATATTTGTTTATGATAATTGCCATTGCCGTAATAAATGCCTTAACCACAAAAAAGGTAAGTTTTGTAGAATTATTATTTACCAATTTTGCCTTATTGGCTTCTGCATACTTTTTGGAAAGATTGTGGTATAAAGAAGGTTTGAGTGAACAGACCATTGAATATGAAAAAATAGAAAATATTAAGCCTGAACGGAGAGCAGAAATGATGCAGGACCTAAGAGACAGAACAGGACTTGATATTCGCAATTTTGAAATTCTTACAACTGACTTTCTGCGTGATATGGCAAGGGTGAAAGTTTTTTATAAGGCAAGCACAACAAGAGATCCGCAGGAAGAGGGATATGAGGACGACGACGATGATTAACATTAAACAATTAGTTCTTATAACTTTTATTTTTATTAGTATGAAGCCGGTCACAGCGCAACATGTTGATGCTGCGGGGTGGTTGAATGTCGGAATCAGTTTTGAAATTTTCAACGATCTTAGCTGCGATATAGGAGAAGAAATTCGTTATAATTTTACCACCGCTGATCTCTATCAAAAGAATAGCAATATCGCAATTGAGTATAAAATAAACAAACGGTTCAAGGTAGGAACGGAATATCGATATTCAATTCGTGAATCTCAAAATACAAATAGAATTGCAGCTTCCTTCGGTTACAAGGAAGAGATTAATGATCTTACCTTAGGTTTTAGATCTAAACTGCAATACAGCTTTACACCTGATGCTTCTGAGGGATCTGCATTTCGGAATAAAATTGTTGCAAAATATAAGATAAATAAAGATTTGAGCCCTTTTGTATCTGCGGAAATATTTTATTCACTCAGTAATGAGATCAATCAATTTGATACCTTCCGATCTGAGGGCGGTTTATCCTATGGCCCGAATAAACACAACGAGTTCAATATTTCGTATATTTATGACAAGGAATTTAACGTTAATAATCCTGAAACCATGCACATTGCCAGTTTGAGTTATTTATATACTTTTTGAGATGAGTAAAATACTTTTTTTCTTATACCTTTTGTTAGGTTCCCTTTTGCTAAGGGCACAGGATAAGGATATAGATACCCTATTAGTTAACAATGTAAAATTGTCTGTGTTGGATTTGTTTATACCCTATGAACCGAAAGTAGTAATTTTTAATCCTAATTATGATGATCTCCCTCAGGACCCCGCCAGTTTTATGAAACCCATTTCCTTTACATCTGCAACCACAATTTGTATCGGTGATAGTTGTAAAAATTTCAAACCAAAACCCTTTTTGTCACCTTTTACTCAACCTTATAAAGTCAGTTTTATCAATACCACTTTACCTGCCTATACTCAAGGTTTTTTCTGCGATTTCGAAGATCATATCAATCGCAAACGTCCATTCAGGATAGATTTTAGTGTTAAATGAATTGTTTAAATGATATAACTCATTTTTAAGAAGCTGCATCTATGTTATCTTTGCAGCATACTTTATAGGGATGAAAACGTTAAACAGATTTATCATTTCCGATTGGTTCAGCACCTTACAGGATAATATATGCGTTGCACTTGAAAAATGTGATGGCAAGGGTGTTTTTGAAGAAGAAATTTGGCAGCGCCCAGGTGGTGGTGGTGGCAGAACGAGAGTGATACAAAACGCAAATATCATTGAAAAAGGGGGTGTTAACTTCTCAGAAGTGCACGGCATTTTACCGCAGAATATAGGAACTGCGCTAAATGTCCAGGGCCACGATTTTTTCGCATCTGGTGTTTCAATTGTTATGCATCCTTTCAGCCCTTTCGTGCCGATCATACATATGAATGTGCGTTATTTTGAGTTGAGCAGTGGCGAAAAATGGTTTGGAGGAGGAATTGACCTCACACCTATTTTTGTAGACCCGAAACAAGCAAAACAATTTCATATAGCAATTAAAAATGTTTGCGATAAACATCATCCCGATTACTATCCTCAATTTAAAAATTGGGCGGATGAATATTTTTTTATCAAACACAGAAATGAAACACGTGGCATAGGAGGGATATTTTTTGATCGGCTTTCTGAAACTGAAAATATTAGCTTAAACGATCGTTTTCGTTTTGTGCAGGATGTTGGAAATTTATTTGCATCCATATATACCGAATTAATGCAAACAAATAAAGATATTGCCTACGGTAAAAAAGAAAAACAAATTCAAAAATTGAGAAGAGGACGTTATGTTGAATTTAATCTCGTTTACGACAAGGGAACGAAATTCGGCCTCGACACCGATGGCAGAACTGAATCTATTTTAATGAGCATGCCTCCTGAAGCAAGTTGGAAATACAATCATAAACCTCAAAAAAACAGCAAGGAAGCAGAAACAGCAGCGCTTCTGAAAAAAGGAATTGATTGGGTGAATATGACATAGGAAATAGGACCTAGGAAATAGGACCTAGGAAATAGGACTTAGTTTGATTTAAATTGCATATTTTATTTCCTTTTTCAAAATCTAGGTAATCAGGTAGAATTTAATAACGAATAATGTTTTTATAATTCGATTTACTCATCAAAATCGTTTTGTACGGTGGGATATAATGTCACCCCTGCCCGGGGTTAAATTTCCTCTGGATTTAAACCATTTACTATAATAATGCCACCCCTAGCCGGGGTTGAATTTCCTTCAGATTAAAAAAATTTGCTATAATATTTCACCTCTCGACTAACAGGCCCTCCCAAAAATTTCGCAAAAAATTTAAATTGAAGTATGAAATAGGAAATAAGACCTAGGAAAACAAACGGTGGGATCTAATAAAATTTCGAAGAAATTTAAACTCCTTTCTCCTCACTCCATTTTAGACACGGGTATCGGGACACGGGAATCGGGAAAACAAACGGTGGTGTTTTCAAAAATTTCGCAAGAAATTTAAACTCCTCACTCCTCTACTCCTCACTCCTGAACTAATTACAATTAATAAATATCAAATCAGTAGAATCTACGTTGCTTTTGTGTCCCGCTCTGTCTTCCACAAATATTTTGAAGTAAAAAGAATCTATGGGATCAGAATTATCATAGCAGAAAGAAATAGGATAATAAGTTGTGATGGTACCTGAAATTGCTTTATTATTCCCATCCACATTAAAAAATGGTATTTTAAATGGAACAAGGTAACCCGGAACCCTGCTGTCCTCCCAAAACATATTTACACTATCCTCACTTCCCAGATCTCCATCACCATCTTCAAAATAAATAACTATACTAAGGCTATCCTCATCCAGCTCGTCAAAAGTATTTTGATTCATGCTTACAAACTCTATCCTTGGTTCAATAGGATAATCAGGTGGTTTTAAACAGGATGCAAATCCCATTAAAACCAAAATAATTAGGTAGCTGTAGTTACGAATCATAATTTTACATTTCAAAATTACACAAAATATAACTGCATAACAATGCAAAATATTGTTCAGTTCAAAAAAGAGTTGTTTTCTGTTTCCCCTGAAACCTTTGCTGATAAAGCATTAGAGTTATTTCGTTACCAAGCGGCTGAAAATAGTGTATACAAGGAATTTTTACAGTATTTAGACATTTCCCCTAAATCCATTACATGTTTGGAAGCTATCCCATTTCTCCCGATCGAACTTTTTAAGAGTAAAAACATTATTTCAGGACCATATGATACCGATTTTTATTTCGAAAGCAGTGGAACCACTTCTTCCATAAATAGTCGCCATTTTGTAAGTGATCTGGAGATATATAAAACAAGTATACTTCAGTGTTTTGCATTATTTTTTGGAGATGTGAAACAATACAACATTTTAGCCTTGCTTCCCTCCTATCTCGATAGACCCAATGCATCGCTGGTATATATGTGCCGCGAATTAATGAATGAAAGTGGAAATTTACAAAATGGATTTTATTTAGATGATCTTGAAGGTCTGCAGAAAATAATTTTGTCCAATGAAAAAATGAATATTCCAACAATTTTGATTGGAGTTTCCTTTGCACTTTTAGATTTGGCGGAAAAGTTTCCGATGAATTTGTCACAAACCATAATTATGGAAACAGGAGGAATGAAAGGCAGAAGAGAAGAAATAACACGCTCCGAATTACACCAAATTTTAAAAGCAGCATTTAAAACAAAAAAGATCTATTCAGAATATGGCATGACCGAATTATTGTCGCAGGGATATTCCAAAGGTGATAGTGTATTTTTTACACCAAGCTGGATGAAGATCATCATACGAGATACCGAAGATCCATTTACAATATTACCGCACGAAAAAACAGGTTGTATCAATATCATCGATCTCGCCAATATCCACTCATGTGCCTTCATCGCCACCCAGGATCTCGGCAAATTGCACGCAGATGGATCATTTGAGGTTTTGGGAAGATTTGATAATAGCGATGTGAGGGGGTGTAATTTGATGATTGAATAAAAAAAAATGTTTCCCGCGGGGAATGTTTGT
>JAYSYX010000401.1:0-6874 GCA_043727235.1 Bacteroidota bacterium | reverse complement strand
ATTCCTTCATTCTTTCATTCCTTCATTCTTTCATTCCTTCATTCTTTCATTCCTTCATTCTTAATTCCTCTCACCCTTCCCTCAGACCTGCACAGGTCTCCGAGACCTGTGAGGTCGTCGGGCTTCATTCCTTCATTCTTTACCCCTTTATTTTTTTTATCCTCTTAAATCTGCCCAATCCGCGTCATCTGCGTTTCTCTTTTCTTTCACTCCTTCATTCCTTAATTTACTACTAATTATTCATCATCATCTTCCTGCAATTTATAATTATTTTTATTTTGTTTTGCTCTGTCATTTTTGCTGAGAATATTGAGTAAAAATCCACCTGTTGCATTTATTTTACTCATATGGGTATTATCAGGATTAAGATATTGCTGATACATAATATTTATTTCAAATCCGATCCTGCGCGAAAAATAATAGGCAATTCCTGGACCTGCCGATACACTTGTATGGTCAACAATACTTTTTGAATATCCGAATGTAGTTGCACGGTCCACTCCTACCTCGAAGGTAGCGAGAATAAAAGTGGAGGGTGAAAGCGGATAATAATATTTTGCCTGAGGCGTAAATTTAATTGCAGAAATAAAATTTGTATCAAGAGTCATCGTATAATTTATCGCAAAACCGGTAAGCCATTCGTCAGTAATAAAATATCCGAAACGGGGAGTGATGGTAAATTTGTACTCATTAAAATCAATTTCGCGGGACGATGTGAAGGAAGCACCGCCACCTGTTCTGTAAGTGCCCTTACCTGTAGGATAACGCTGTGCCAATGCGACTGCCGGGAGAAGCAGTGCAAAGAGAAAAAGTGTTTTTATCATGGTTTATTATTTAAAGTGATGAGGTATGTAAAGCTACTAAAGTGATTTCAAAAATAAAAATCATTCGCTTGCAACCTTTGCAGTGATATATTGGCTCAGCAATTCTATAGCAACATGATTATCGCCACCAATGGGCACAATAATATCCGCATATTTTTTTGATGGCTCGATAAATTTCTCGTGCATAGGTTTTACCGTTGTCAAATACCTTGTCATCACCTCATCAACATTGCGACCTCTTTCCTCCATATCGCGTTTTACAACACGCATAAGCCTCTGATCAGCATCGGCATCAATAAAAATCTTTAAGGAAAACACATCTCTTATAATGTCACTGGTAAGAATTAAAATACCTTCTACAATTAATACTTTATTTGGCTTTACAGGCTGGGTTATATTTTTTCTTGAACAGGTTAACATGCTGTAAATCGGCTGATCAATTGTTTCGCCTTTTTTTAATTGATTTATATGTTTCAACAATAAAGCCCATTCTATTGCATCGGGATGATCGTAGTTTAATTGTTTGCGTTCTGTTTCCGAAAGCTCAGGGTGATCGCAGTAATAGGCATCCTGAGAAATAACTGCAACAGTATTTTTGTTGAGACTTGATATTAATTTATTCACAAAGGTTGTTTTGCCCGAACCGGTTCCACCTGCAATTCCAATAATGATCATTTATAAGTTTTATGCGAAATTAATGTGATAAAGAAACTTTCTCAACTCTGGGGTTCATGACCTTAAAAAATAAAGGTGGAATAAGCGATAAAATGATCATGGCAGGATATCCTGCAGGCAACTGAGGGGCTTCATTCAAATGACGCAATATCTGGTATTTTCTAGAAGCCATAAAATGATGATCGGAGTGTCGTGTCAGTTCATATAATACCAATCTGCCTATCACATGGTCTGAACTCCATGAATGCCAGGGTTGAACCCGTTCATAATTTCCTGATTCACTGCGTTTTCGTTGCAACCCATAGTGTTCAATATAGTTTACCGACTCAAGCAATAAAATTCCAAACAGAGAGGCCAGAATAAATAATACCATTGTAAGTGGTGAAAAAAGAAAATAAATTGCTATCAGCGATCCTATTTGTAAAATAAAAAACAATCCCATTTCATTTTGAAAGGAGAAAAAAGAATTTGAATTGTCTTTTAATTCTTTATTTTGAATTTGCCAGGCAGAAATATAGGATCCTATAATTGTTCTGAAAAAAAATGTATAAACAGGCTCATTTAATCTCGCTGAACTTGGATCATCGATAGTGGAAACATTTTTGTGATGCCCTTTGTTATGTTCAATTATAAAATGCATGTACTGAGAGGTAAATAATAATGATTTTGATAATATCCTATCCAATTTAGATTTCCTGTGCCCCAATTCATGTGCAACATTTATTCCTATCACACCACAACAAATGCCTGTGCTTATAACCATTCCCACAATTTCCCACCACTGCAATGATTGATGGGTAACAGAAAATAAAAAGTAAATAACAATTGCATATTGAAGCGGAACATTCAGATATAAAACAAGATCATATAAGGAATTCTTTTTGGTGATATCCTCCTCCAGAGCGCTTTTGTTTTTTGTATTGAGGGGTAAGATCATTTCTATCACCGATAAAAAAATAAATGCGTAAAAAGGAGTTAAAAATACCCATGGTCCCTGTAAATAAAGTGCAATAAAAGCACAACCGGGAATAGTAAATGCAGCTAAATATTTTATTACTCCTGTGAACCTCATTTTTCAAAAATAGGCAAAATTCCACTTATCACACAAAGTGTCCCTCGGTGCTGATCAAAATCACTTTTTGGTTTTGAACTAATACAAACTTGGAGAAGTTCATATACTATTAGCATTCGAATTAACCTTTATATGGAAATGATAAAAACAACAAATAACTTTAATCAGTTAAAGCTGGGTCAAACAATGAGTTTTGATCAGTTTTATGCCTTAACAGAATTATGCGTTACCACCGGTACTACAACAGGAAATGATCCAACTACCAGTCGCATAGATGCTACCAAACTGAATCTTCAGCGCATGAACAGATTAATAAAAACTACTCAATTATTGACTTTATGGGATGCTTTGGATCTAAAAATGACCGAAAATCTTCGATGGGTAATTTTAACGGAAGCCTGGTGTGGAGATGCTGCTCAAATTGTTCCTGTAATGCATAAAATTGCCGACAAATTGCATATAAGACTGGATCTGATTTTGAGGGATGAACATCCGGAGATTGCCGATAAATATTTATACAAGGGCACCAATTCAATACCGCGTTTAATTTGTTTTGATACCGAAACCGGCAACGAACAAGGTGTTTGGGGACCGAGACCCAAGGAAGCACAGGAAATTGCAGAAAAGGCAAAATCAACAGGCATCCCTCACGATGAGTGGGTAATTTCTGTGCAAAATTGGTATAACCAAAATAAAACTGTTAGTTTGCAAAACGAACTATTTTCGTTTGTAAGTAATTGTTTGCAATAAATGTCCATTTTCTCATTCGAAAAGATAAATACAGGTGATAATCGTCCCACTATGCACGGGGATGATGAAAAAAAACACCTGCAACTCAGCATTTTTATGCCTTTGGTTTTTATCGCCATTATCTGGATCGTAAAATTATTTGAATTTGTAAGTGGAACCGACCTGGGGCAATTTGGTTTATTGCCCCGACATTACTCCGGATTGCGCGGAATATTATTTTCTCCCTTCCTTCACGGGGATTGGAATCACCTTTTTTCCAACACAATACCCTTTTTTGTGCTCTCCTTTTTAATGATCTTTAATTACAGAAAAGTTGCGTTTAAATCCTTTGTTTTTATATTCTTTGTCTCAGGCATTCTTGTATGGTTATTTGGCAGAGAAAATTATCATATTGGTGCCAGCGGATTAGTTTACGGCATGGCTTTCTTTATATTTTTCAGTGGAATATTCCGCAGGAACATTCAATCTATTGCACTATCGCTGCTTATCGTATTTATTTACGGCGGTATTGTTTGGGGAATTTTGCCCATAGATCTTAAAACTTCATGGGAAGGCCATTTAATGGGAGCTGTATGTGGATTTTTCACTGCCTTTTATTTCAGAAAAATTGACCTCCCTGCAGAGATCATTTTAGACGATGAGGAGGATGAACAAGAGCAGGAAGAGGAGATAACAGTAAATTATGAATTAATAGATAACGACGAAAAAAAATAATGCTGTTGGAAATTAAAGTGACCGCAGATGGCTCTCCAACTATCTATTCTCCAACTCTTAATGAGCATTATCACTCCGTAAATGGAGCTTATACAGAATCCATGCATGTATTTATCGGAGCAGGACTTTTACTTAAACAAAAATCGTTTTTACCACAATTAAATATATTGGAGATCGGATTAGGCACAGGATTAAACCTGATGCTTTCTAAAAAACATAATGAAAATATTTCAGGAAAAATTGTTTATCATGCTCTGGAACCATTTCCATTAAGTTCTGCGATCATCAGCGAATTAAAAAAATATGATCTTAACCCTTTTAGCATCGATACGACTCTATTTAGTTTGGTGCATGATGCGCCATTTGATAAAGAAATTGATATAGGATCTGATTTCAGCTTTACAAAATTAAACAGCACATTAGAAAATTTTTTAGCTGTGATTAAATACGATCTCATATATTTTGATGCCTTTGGTCCACAGGTTCAGCCTGAAGTATGGAGTGAAGAGAATTTTCGAAAATTATTTCAAACAATGAACCCTTCCGGAATTTTAGTGACCTATTGTGCAAAGGGTTCAGTGAGAAGAACATTGCAATCAGTTGGGTTTACAGTAGAAAGGATTCCGGGTCCACCCGGAAAAAGAGAAATGCTGCGTGCTACTAAAAAGTAATATACCTTTGATGTGTGATCGATTTTTTAATTGTAGGTGGTGGATTTTCAGGCATAACATTCTCCTGGGAACTGGAGAAAAAAAATATAAGTTACAGGCTTGCCGACCCTGCATTATTTAATTCAGCAACCTCTGTTTCCGGTGGTTTAATAAATCCGGTTACAGGCAGAAGATCTGCACTTCAATGGAATATTCACGAACTTCTTACAATAGTTAAAAATAATTATTTGCAGCTTGAAAATATACTTCAATGCAAATTATTATACGACATTAATATATTAAAAATTCATAAAAGTGAATCTGCTCTCGAGGATTGGCAAAAGGCACAACAAAATATTGAATTAGTGCCATTTATTAATGATAATTTTGATGCGGGGAGATATAATCGTTTTCTGGATTTCAGATTTGGTGCCGTAAATATTAATTCTGCACTCCGTATTGATACCGAAATGCTTGCGAAAAAATATTACGAATATATAGATGCAAAACTTATCAGAGCTATTGTTGATCACAGTGAAATTAAGATCAATGAAAGTGAAGTAACTTATAAGAACGAAAACTATAAATATGTTGTGTTTTGTGAAGGAATAGACGCACTTAAAAATCCCTGGTATAAAAACATTCCCTTCAAACCCGCTAAAGGGGAATGTATGATCATTGAAATTCCTAATTTTTTCACATCTGATATCATTCACAAGGGAATTATTTTAATTCCATTGGGCGACAACAAATATTGGGCAGGTGCCACAAATAGCTGGGATGATCTTTCAACAGAAAAAACAATTGCCGGTGCACTTGAACTTGAACAAGCATTACAACAATTATTAAAAGTGCCTTTTACAATATTGCAGCACAAAGCAGCTATAAGACCCACCATACGCGATAGAACTCCTGTGGTAGGTGGACATCCGGAATTCAGGAATATTTTCATATTGAATGGCATGGGCACCAAAGGTGCTTCACTGAGTAACTATTATGCCCAAAAATTATTGAATTTTATTCTGAACGGTGAGGAAATTCCTAAAGAAGCAAATATTAGTAGATTTTATGATTTATTAAGAAAATAAATTTTGCTCTCCTGCACTTCTCCCCTATTTTTACCAGATGAATTTATGCGATATGTTAAAACCTTTCTTCTTTCTTTGTTTTATGGCCGGTTCGATTGTTTTGTATAACCAAACAACGAGTTTTAATTGTTATGTTCCAGATGCCGGTGCCAGTATTCGAAATCACAATACTGATTTTATTTCACTGGATCTTGAATTATTTTTTATTCCCGAAGAAGGCAAAGTAAGCGGAACGGCGAAATATGTTTTTATGCCCATACAAAATAAGGTTGATTCTGTTTTTATGGATGCTCCCGGAATTCTTATTGAATACGTATTGCTCGACAATATTAAGACCCGGTTTAAAATAGATAGCGCCGGAACTACGGTTTATTTTAATCCACCATTAATGCGAAATTCAAACCATGATATGATTATTAAATACGATGCATATCCCAAACGCGGCATCTATTTTAATGGATGGAAAAATAAAATCACTGATAGTGAAACAGATCCAAATATAATTAGAAAACAGATCTGGACGCAAGGTCAGGGAACAGATAACAGATTTTGGATACCCTCTTATGACGGCGTAAATGATAAAATATTAAGTTCACTAAAAGTGAACTTTGCCTCAGGGTATACTATTATTTCGAACGGAGAGGCTGGTGAAATAATTAAAAATCAAAACGGTTCAATTACTCAAACCTTTAAAATGGTTCATCCTCACAATGTATATTTAATTATGCTTGCCATCGGGAAATACGATCATTTGGATCAAATAAGTAAAAACGGAATTACAACAAAACAATATTATTATCCCGGAACAAAAAGTATTGCGGAATTCACGTACAAACATTCAGCAGAAATGATGGATTGGATGGAAATGGAAACCGGATTAAAATATCCCTGGACAACCTATGCAAATGTTCCTGTTCAGGAATTTTTATATGGTGCCATGGAAAATACGACAGCAACAATATTTTCCGATTATTTTTATCAGGATGAAAGAACATTTCCTGATAAAAATTATGTGGATATCAATGCACATGAGTTGACACATCAGTGGTTCGGCGATTACGTTTCAGCCTGGAGCGGTGCGCACCAATGGATACAGGAAAG
>JAYSYX010000400.1:0-19480 GCA_043727235.1 Bacteroidota bacterium | reverse complement strand
ATTTTGCATTTGAATTTGTAGAGTCACAAAATTTTGTGACTCTACAAATTCAAATGCAAAATCATCCAATACATTCTGGTCAACACTAAACAAACAACGGATAAACCATCCCACCAACGATCCTCTTCTCCATCGCAACCTCATATAATTTCTCCACGGCATTTTTACCTTTTGTGCCGAGATCGATTGTAAAATCATTTACATATAGTTGTATATGTTTTTTCATCACTTCTTCTTCCATTTCTTGTGAATGTTGTCGAACAAAACCCATGGATTGTTCAGGATTTTTCATTGCAAATTCTACACTGCGTTTTAATACGCGGTTGATCTTTTGTTTAAGTTCGTTGTCGAAATTTCTTCGTACACAAATTCCTCCGAGCGGAATTGGTAATTGATATTTTTTTTCCCACCATTCGCCCAGATCAATAATTTTTTTTAATCCTTTTGCCTCATAGGTAAAACGATTTTCGTGAATTATAACACCTATATCAATTGCATCGCTTAACAACGCATTTTCAATCTCCGAAAAAACATATTCTTTTTTTGTTGCAGCTTCGGGAAAAGCCAAGGATAGTAAAAAATTTGCTGTTGTTAATTTACCGGGAATTCCCACTAAACAGAATTCAATTTTTGATCTCGGAATATCATCTTTCGAAATAAGTATTGGTCCGCAACCCTTTCCCAGTGCTGATCCTGATGTTAAGAGCTGATAATTTTTGCTCATATAAGCATAGGCATGGTAACTCAGTTTCGTGATGTCAAGATCTTCATGTTGTGCTTTTGTATTTAATGTTTCAACATCTGCAAAAACAATTTCAAATTCCAAACCCTCTGTATCGATTTTCTGATGTGCAAGTGCATCAAATATAAAGGTATCATTTGGACAAGGAGAAAATCCTAAACTTAATTTCATATAGTTATTTCATTGAGTAATTGCACTATAACGGTATTAAGTTTCTGAACAGCCAAAGCAATATTCCAGTTCGCTTTATTTCTTTTTTCTACATAATTGGATACTGCACGAATTTGAATAAACGGAATCTTTTTCATAGAGCAACAATAAAAAAAAGCGGAGCCTTCCATACTTTCAACATCAGGGTGGTATTTATTTTCCGTGCGAATAATACTTTCCTCACTGCCATGAACTGTTTCCACTGTTACCGCCCTTACTTTTTTTATTTTTTGTAAACTGTTAAAAGGTTTTGGACCATTTTCTATCCATCCGTTGGAGTAGGGAAATTCATTTTTGTTTTGAAGTCCAAGTTCAAATATATCAATAAAAATTTCGCCATCCTCTGCACCGCTTTGTACATTTTTTTCCGCAATAACTTCCACTACCTCACCAATTAATATTTGGCGATCAAATGCTCCACAAATTCCGGCCTGAATACATAAGTCAAATTGGGTTTTATTTAAAGTATCAGTAATTTGGTACGTTGCTTGTGTTATTCCAACTCCTGTTATTAGTATGGTGATATTAATTCCTTCTTCATTTTTATAAGTATAAGCTCCTGGAATTAATTGACCTTTAAAATCAGGTATTTGTGCAGCAAAATGGGGAATTTCCAGAGGGGTAGCTGCAACCAAACAAAGATTCATATTGCGAAGGTAATATCAAAAAAGTAAAACAAAATTATTACAGGGGAACGAAATAGCTCAAAAAATAGTTACAAATTTGCCTTAAAATTAAGCATACTCAAATGAAAGGGTTTTTTATATTCTTGTTATTATCCTACGGTTTTTCGTGTTTGCATGCACAACAAAATTATAATGAAATTACTGCTGACACTGCCTTTACTTTTAAAGACAGTCGCGATGGAAAGGAGTATAAAGCCCTCGGTTATGCCGGTTTGATATGGATGGGCGAAAATTTGCGTTATAATACAAAACACAGCTGGTGTTATGAGGACAAAGCCGGGAATTGTAAAGAATTTGGTCGCCTTTATACCTGGGATGAAGCAATTGGAGCTTGCCCTAAAGGTTGGCACCTGCCAACTAAACTCGAGTGGGATACGCTGATCACATCCCTAGGCGGTTATGAAAACGCTGGTCATGCACTCGCTTTTGGAGCAAATCTCAAATTCAATATCGTTTTTGGTTATCCTCCAAATGTAAGTGGACGGTACAGCAGCGATGATCTTCAGGCTAGTTTCTGGAGTTCAGAGGCAAATAACGCCAGTACTGCATGGGTGTATTATTTTATCAGAGATAAGTTGCCTTTGGTTTATTCGAATTACTTTTCAAAGAATTATGGGATGATGTGCAGATGTGTGATGGATGGGGCAACAAATTGAATATCTGGTTTACTTTCAATAGCCATTAATATTTATATCAACTACCTGTGACTGAAAACATTATTGACGCTCCGGAAAAAATAGATCTGAAAAAATTTCGATTGAAATTAATTCCTGTTTGGATCAAAATATTTTGTTGGATATTTCTCATATTTGGTGCAATGACTCCTATTATTTTAGTTGCTCCTTTGGTATATAATGAACCAATGGATCTTGAGGTATTGGGATTTAAAGCAAATTCTCCTTATGAAACCGATGGTGTAATAATTGTGGTATTCTTTATTTTATGCGGGATAACCTCCTATGGATTATTATGGGCAAAAAATTGGGGTCCACAGGTTGGATTTATTGTAGGATTAATTGGATTAATAATCGTAATTGTTAATGCTTTTTTTAATTCCTTTGACACAACACCTTTAGAGCTTTTACTGCAGATTCCTTTTATTAATAAAATGCATAAGATCAAAGATCCCTGGAGGAAGGTGGAGGAGGAAATATTGTAGATTTTAAAATTTGTGTGGTGATAAACCAAAGATCACACTTTAAAATACAAAAGCTGTACTTCAATATGACATTCGGTTTTTGCGTGTTATGAGACATGAGCCAGTTGTGGGGAGCCACTCAATCCTTTTGTCACTTCGGAATTATAGTCAGAGTAAATTTTTTTGTAAAGTATTGCGGGTTATGAGACATGAGCCGGTGGTGTGGGCCACTCAATCCTTAATCCCCCTCTTCGCTGCGCTCGGCGTCCAATTTTCAAACAAAAAATCCAAACTCGAATGAGGCATTCGGTTTGGATTTTTTGTTTGAAAATTGTCCTTATCGGGGGGATTAAGGATTGAGGTCGGAGGCGGGTTCGAACCGCCGTACGAGCTTTTGCAGAGCTCTGCCTAACCACTCGGCCATCCGACCATTATCAGACAGCAAAAATATAAACTTCTGACACAACCACGGTAATTATTTTTTGGTTCAGCCTTCCATTTCTATCCAGACTTTTTTTACCTCTCCCCCCAAAGGCGGATGTATCTTGGCTATACGCACCTGAATCTTTGTAGCGGGAACATTGAATTTTCGGATTGTTTCAATAATTTCTCTGCAAGCACTTTCTATCAATTTATAGCGTCCCTGCATCACCTGCTGCACTATTTTATATAAATGATCGTAGTCGACAGTATTGGATAATTCATCCGTTTCACTGCTGATATCACTACTCTCAAGCATCAGATCCACCTCAAAATTATTACCATACATTTGCTCATAATCATATACTCCTATATGACTTTTAAACAACATCCCCTCTAAAATTATTCGCGCCATTGTAGAACAAAGATATAGGGAATTCTGCATTGAGAGTCTAGAATTTGATTATTCCCGGTACGGGAATTTGGGTTTAATTGTCAATTATCAATTATCAATTATCAATTGTCCTTACCTTTGCCGAAAATTTATTTATGCCCAACGATCTTTTTGAAGGAGTTGATTATTATCAGCTTGATGACCTGCTTTCAACAGAGCATAAGCTGATAAGAGATACGGTACGACAATTTGTGAAACAGGAGATTTCTCCCATCATTGAAGAATACGCCCAAAAAGCAGAAACTCCTAAACATTTGATCAAAGGTTTGGCCGAGATAGGAGCATTTGGTCCAACAATTCCGGTGCAGTATGGAGGTGGTGGACTTGATAATATTTCTTATGGATTAATAATGCAGGAAATTGAGCGCGGTGACAGCGGAATTCGCTCATTGGTGAGTGTTCAGGGAAGTTTGGTAATGTATCCGATCTATACATTTGGAAGTGAGGAACAACGCATGAAATACTTGCCAAGACTGGGTTCCGGTGAAATTATCGGTTGTTTCGGATTGACTGAACCCGATCATGGGTCAAATCCAAGTGGAATGGTTACTACCATTAAAGATAAAGGAGATCATTTTTTGTTGAATGGCGCTAAAATGTGGATCAGTAATTCTCCTTTTGCTGATATAGCGGTGGTTTGGGCAAGAGATGAGGAGTCTAAAATTCGCGGATTAATAGTGGAGCGCGGTATGGAAGGATTTACTACTCCCGAAACGCATGGAAAGTGGAGTTTACGTGCAAGTGCAACAGGGGAATTGGTATTTGACAATGTTAAAGTGCCAAAAGAAAATATTTTTCCGGAGATAAGAGGTTTAAAAGGGCCTTTGATGTGTTTGTCCACTGCCCGGTATGGCATTGCATGGGGCGCTATGGGAGCGGCTATGGATTGTTATGACACGGCATTGCGTTATGCAAAACAAAGAATTCAGTTTGGGAAACCAATAGCAGGATTTCAATTGCAACAAAAGAAATTGGCCGAAATGGTAACCGAGATCACAAAAGCACAGTTATTAGCCTGGAGATTAGGAGTATTGAAGGATGAAGGAAAAGCAACTGCCGCCCAAATTTCCATGGCAAAAAGAAATAATGTGAATATGGCAATAGAAATAGCTCGAGAAGCCCGTCAGATATTAGGAGGAATGGGAATTACCGGTGAATATTCCATCATGCGCCATATGATGAATTTAGAAAGTGTTATCACCTATGAAGGAACACATGATATTCATTTGTTGATAACAGGTGCTGATATAACGGGGATTGATGCGTTCAAATAATTAAAACGAATTAAAATAAATTATATATAAAACAGTATCAACTTTTTTTGGATACTGTTTTTTTGTTAAAAATATGATGAGGTGATGTTAAAGCATGTGTCTGCATTGCACCTTAATTATAAGTTCCGGAAATAAATAATATTTACAGATATTTCTTATAATATTTTCTCCTCATTAATTTAATGATTAATTGGATTTGCAGCATCTTATTCTTATTTTTGAAATAATCGAAAATAAAAGAAATAAAAAATAGTTTAAGTTACTATGAATAATTTTTGGAAAAGGATCATTGTAAATAGTATTTATCGCCAAAAACGAAATTTAGGTGGCATAATAAAAGAATATTCTGAGTATGAAATTGCCAAAGGATTCAGGCAACTAAAAACTACGGTAAAAAGAGGAACTGTCAATGCATTTTTAATTGGTATTGGAGTAATAATTGCCGGTTTTGGACTCAAAAGTTTTTTATTACCGAATGAATTTATTGATGGAGGAGCAGTTGGTATTTCCTTATTAGTTGATCGATTTTCCGCAATTCCATTATCAATTTTATTGATACTGATCAACATTCCGTTTATCATTTTAGGATTTACCACTATAGGTAAAAAATTTGGATTTAAAACGATAGTATCAATTGTTGCACTTGCCTTGGCAGTGGAATTTATCGAGTATCCTCAATTAACTGAAGACAAATTATTAGTTGCTGTTTTCGGTGGTTTTTTTTTAGGAGCGGGAATTGGGCTTGCAATGAGAGGAGGAAGCGTTATCGACGGAACGGAAATACTCGCAATAAACATTAGTAAAAAAACAGGTTTAACTGTTGGAGATACAATTCTCATATTTAATATTATTATATTTTCTGTCGCAGCTTATTTATTGTCGATGGAGATCGCCTTATATTCCATTCTCACCTATTTGTCCGCAGCCAAAACCGTGGATTTTATTTTGGAAGGGATTGAAGAATATACCGGAGTTACCATTATTTCTCCCAGATCAGAACACATTCGGAAAATGATTATTGAAGAATTGGGACGGGGAGTTACAATTTATAAAGGAGAAAAAGGTTTCGGAAAACACGGACACAATGATAGTCAAATAGATATCGTTTACACTGTAATTACCCGTCTCGAGGTTGCTAACCTTAAAGCGGAAATAGAAAAAATTGACAGCGATGCATTTATTATTATGACAAGTATTAAGGATACTACAGGTGGGATGATAAAAAAACGGGCTTATAAACACTGAGGGGAATCGGGAATCGGGACAGGGGACGCGGGATTGATTTTGATGGTGGATGAAAAATTAATTTACTATTGTAAACTACAATAAGTTTAAGATTTCATAGAAATTTTAATTCGAAGCAATATTTTTCAATGTTACAAACTGCCCACTGTTTACTGTTGACTGCCACTGCTACTGCCCACTGCCCACTGTTTACTGTTTTCTGCCCATTGCCACTGCCCACTACCCCCATCTCCCTATATAAAACAACTAATCCGCAACATCACACTTTTCTGCACATTTATTTCCCAACTGTTAACGCACATTAAGGATGGAGTTGTGGATAACGAGTGCGGAAATTTATTTTGGAAGTGGTATATTGTAACAAAATCAGGACAAATAACAAACGGGTAATTGTGTAAATTTATTTATGGGAGATTATGCTGTAAATAGAAAATGTGGTCATACTTTTGGCTTCCCAATTCAAACAAATTATTCCTTTGTTATTCTAGTTAAAATAATTGCGAAACTCGCAGGGGGAATTTATTGTTCAAATGGGAAAGCTGTCGTAAAACAGCGTAAACACACAAGAGCTTAAACAACACAACTGCCTAAACAACACAAAAATGTCAGAATTAGAAAACAAGCGCAATACCAACAATTATAAAAATATCGACAGAAAAAGGCAACAAGCTGATTTGTCATCTATTGTTTACGGAAAAGTCCCACCACAGGCCATTGATCTTGAGGAAGCTGTACTCGGAGCTTTTATGATAGATAGAGATGCCGTTACAAATGCAATTGAAATATTGCGCCCTGAAAGTTTTTACGACGACAGGCACAGAATTATTTTTACTGCAATAAGAAGATTGTTTGAAAAAACGCAACCTATCGATCTGTTAACGGTAACAGAAGAGTTGCGCAAAATGGGTCAACTCGAAGAAGCCGGTGGTCCATTTTATGTTACCACACTTACAAATAGAGTTGCTAGTGCCGCACATATTGAACATCATGCGCGTATAGTTACTCAAAAATTCATTCAGCGCGAATTAATTCGCATTTCGACTGAAATAGTTCATGATTCATTTGAAGATACTACCGACGTATTTGAATTACTCGACAAGGCGGAACAGAATTTATTTAACATAGCAGATAAAAACTTACGCACAAGTTATAGTGATATCAATAATTTATTAAGTGCAACCATTAAAGAAATTGATGAGGCAAGAAAACATGAAGATTCATTAACAGGTTGTCCTTCAGGTTTCAGCGCACTTGACCGATTGACAGGAGGATGGCAAAAATCTGATCTTATAATTGTTGCGGCGCGTCCTTCCATGGGTAAAACCGCATTTACTTTATCGCTTGCGCGAAATGCAGCCGTGGATTTTAAAAAACCTGTAGCAGTATTTTCATTGGAGATGAGCGCACAACAAATTGTAAAACGTTTGATAAGTGCCGAAACGGAAATTCCCGCAGAAAAAATTATTAAGGGTCACCTCGTTGAACATGAGATGATTCAGCTTGTAAAATTATCCGGTCGTTTAAGTGAGGCTCCGATATTTATTGATGATACTCCTGCAATAAATATTTTCGAATTGCGCGCAAAATGCCGCCGATTAAAAATGCAACACGATATTCAGTTAATTGTTATCGATTATTTACAATTGATGACCACCAGTGAAGTTGGAAAAAGCGGAAATCGCGAACAGGAGATCAGCCAGATATCAAGATCATTAAAATCGATCGCAAAGGAATTAAATATTCCAATCATCGCATTATCTCAATTAAGTCGTAAGGTGGAAGACCGCGGAGGTACAAAACGACCAATGTTATCCGATTTACGTGAGTCAGGAGCGATAGAGCAGGATGCCGATCTTGTATGTTTCTTATATCGTCCCGAGTATTACGGTTTGGATGTTGATGAAAACGGAAATCCAACCAAAGGAATTGCAGAAGTAATTATTGCCAAACACAGAAATGGTGCATTAGAAAATGTGCGTGTTCGTTTCATCGATAAATTCATCAAATTTGTCGATCTGGATGAAATGTACGTCCCTCAAAATTTAACTCCGCTTGCAAATGTTTTAAAAGACAACAAAGCAACCATCACTAGAAAATCGAAAATGGATGATATGGATGGAGTGGATTTGAATGAGGAGGCACCGTTTTAATGGAGGTGGAAGTAGCAGTAACAGTCTCAGTTCCTATCAGTAATAACTAGTGGGCAGTGGGCAGTAGCAGTGGGCAGTCCACCTTCGCTAAAGCTAGGGAGGATAAATTTGTAGCATTGGAGATTTTTGCTCCGAATTGATCTTTCAATAAAACTTAAAACTCAGATTAATACTATGAGCCAAAGTGAAAATTGTCTCAAAGTATAAATATAAACTAAGGGAGATAAAAATTTTCAATCTAAAATGAGCCCCTTTTTGAGTATCAGGTATCAAGTATAAGGAAAACAAAGGGTGGGATTTATTAAAATTTCGCAAGAAATTTAAACTCCTTACTCCTCACTCCTCTCTCCTTTTTTTACTTACTCGCATAACGAACCAAAAAAATCGCTATAACCGCAAACAGCATATTCGGAATATTAGTACCGATGATCGGATGAAGATCGCTGTTGATGGAGAAGCTGGTGGAAAACTGCAGGAAGAAAACGTAGAGTGCACTGAGTGCGACTCCGGCTATAATATTAAACCAATTTCCACCGCGAATTTTTTTAGACCCAAGTGCTGCACCCATTACTACAAGAATTAAAACGGAAACTGCAGAAGATGCCCGGCGATATTGTTCCACACGATAATATTCCAGCTCGCCAGTGCCTTCCTTTTCTTTTTCTTTAATGTATTCTTCCAGTTCTGTGTATGTTAAAACATCTTTTATTCTTATGTCCTGTTCAAAGTCTTCAGGAACTAAATTAAGAACCGTATCCATAGTTTTACCTTCCACATATTTTTCGCGTACATCGTAAACATCCCAACGTTTATAATCTACAAAATGCCAGCTCTTTTTATCAGGCTGGTAAGTCATCTTATTAGCATTTATTTTTGTATTAAGTTTTCTTGTTTTACCGGAACCTTCATATCTTTCCAGAGAAACATTAAATCCTTCACTTGTTTTGAATTTAAATCGCTCTAAAGAAATAAAAGTGTTTTTATCTAATTTTAAATGCAGATTATTGCCGAAACTTTTTGGTGTATGAATATATTTATCTTCAAAGGCAAGTTTCCTTTTATTTGTTTCAGGAACCAATTGGTAATTTCCATATAATAAAAGTCCCAATGCAGCAAAACCACAAAATAAATAGGGTCGTAAAAATCTTTTAAAATTCATACCACTGTTCATCATGGCTATTATTTCACTGTTGTAAGCCATGCGTGAGGTGAAAAATATTACCGCAAGAAAAATGAGCAAAGGGGCTAAAATGGAACCTATAAAAGGAATAAAATCTACATAATATTGAAACACTTCTCCCGAGGGAGCATTCCTTTCCACAAAATTTTCCGACTTATCAGAAAAATCAATTACAATGGCAATGGAAATAATAAGCACATGAGCGAAAATGGTGGTCACAACAAATTTGCCGATCACATATCTGTCGATAATGCTCAGCCATCTGTTGAAAGGAGATAATAATATGTCGAATATTTTCTTCACAATCTCGTAATCACCTTTTTAACCATTAAATTTTTCCATGCATAAAAATTGCCTTCCATAATTTTAATTCTTGCTTCCTTCACCAACCATAAATAAAAACTCAAATTGTGAACACTTGCAATTTGTGGTCCCAATCTTTCACCCGATGCAAATAAATGTCGCAAAAATGCTTTTGAATGATTGCGACTTGCAAAAGAGCCGGAAGTTTCATCAATTGCACTGAAATCACTTTCCCATTTTTTGTTTCTGATATTAATGATCCCCTCTGCTGTAAATAACATGCCATTTCTTCCATTTCTTGTAGGCATAACACAATCAAACATATCAATTCCCAAACTTATACATTCTAAAATATTTGCCGGTGTTCCTACACCCATTAAATAACGCGGTTTATTTTCTGGAAGTATTTCGCACACTGTTTCTGTCATTGCATACATGTCCTCATGTGGTTCACCCACACTTAATCCTCCAATGGCATTTCCTTCAAGTTCCATCGATGCAATTACTTCCGCCGATCTTTTCCGCAGATCCGGAAATACACTACCCTGCACAATAGGGAAAAGAAATTGTTGGTAATCGTATAAGGAATTTGTTTTATTCATTTGTTCAACACAGCGTTTCAACCAACGATGCGTCATTTCCATACTTTTTTCGGCATAAATATATTCGCATGGATAAGAGGTGCATTCATCAAAAGCCATAATTATATCCGCCCCGATCTTTCTCTGAATATCAATAACATTTTCAGGAGTGAAGGTATGTTTACTGCCGTCGATATGCGATTGAAAAGTAACTCCCTCTTCTTTTATTTTTCTGATCTTAGCCAAAGAATGTACCTGAAACCCTCCGCTATCGGTCAATATTGGACCTTCCCAACTGTTGAATTTATGTAAACCACCCGCTTGCTGAATGATTTCCGTTCCAGGTCGCAGATACAAATGATAGGTATTCCCCAAAATTATTTCCGCCTGAATATCATTTTTTAATTCCTGAAAATGTACCCCCTTTACCGTTCCAATGGTGCCTACAGGCATAAAAATAGGTGTGTTGATGACACCATGATCTGTATTTAGTACCCCTGCGCGGGCTTTTGAATGAATATCCTTACCGGTTAATTTGAAAAACACGTCACAAAAATAGGTAATTGTGGACAGGGTGTGAATATGTTGACATACAATAGTAATTAAAAAATAAGTGAACTGGGCAATCTTCTACCTTTGTGAAAGCACAACTATGGACATACACTTGATTTACACCGCCGTTTTTTATCTTTTTTGCGCAGTTGCTTTTTTTCAGATATTTTATATGCTGTTCTTTTATTTGCGTCTTGCAAATTTTACCGGCAAACAAATCAGACAAGAAGATTATCCTCCTGTTTCCATTATTATTTGTGCAAAAAATGAAGATGCAAATTTGAAACAAAATCTTCCAAAAATATTAGCACAGGATTATCCCAATTTTGAAGTAATTGTTGTTGATGATAATTCGGAGGATGGAACTACGGAATATTTATTTTTTCTTGCACAAAAGGAGCCAAGATTAAAAAGAACGAAAACAGGGACGGGAAATCCAATGATGGCAGGGAAAAAATTTCCACTTACCCTGGGATTAAAAGCAGCAGCCAATGAAATTGTTGTATTGACAGATGCAGATTGTTATCCGGCGACAGACCAGTGGTTAAAAGGTATAATGAATGGCTACGGAAATGATAAAGAAATTGTTTTGGGATATGGAGCCTACGAAAAACAACCGGGTTATTTAAATAAAAGAATAAGATATGAAACGGTACTTTCAGCTATAAATTATTTTTCATTCGCTCTGGCAAAATTGCCATATATGGGTGTGGGAAGAAATTTATCCTATAAAAAACAATTGTTCTTCGATAATAATGGCTTTTTCGAGCATAGGCATATACCGAGTGGTGACGATGATCTGTTTATTAATAAGGTTGCCACCAAACGAAATACCACCGTTGTTATCGATCCGAAAGTATTCACTTTTTCGGCGCCAAAAGAGAACTGGGATGACTGGAGAGAACAAAAAAAGCGTCACCTTTCCACGGCAAAATATTATAAATTCAAACACAAATTTTTTCTGGCTCTGCAACCCATTACGCATATCCTGTTTTGGTTCTGTGCAATCTTTTTATTGGGCACTGTATTTGAATATTGGTATGTGATAGTTGCAGCCCTAATAGTTCGTTGGGCTTTGTTGAGATATACATTTTCAAAGGCTATGAACAAATTCGAAGAGAGAGACTTAAAAAAATCCATAGAATTATTCGATCTGCTGCAGATTTTTTATTATTTCCGCTTTGCGAAGTCGGTCTTATTTAAATCGAAATACAGATGGGATTGAACGACAATCTTTCAGAACGCGCAAAGGAAGATATGGCTCTGGTATTGAAAGCTCGTTCAGGAGATCAGTATGCTTTTAGTTTGTTGATGGGAAGATATAAGGATTCCATTAATTATATGTTGCTGAAAATGGTCCACAATCGCGATGATGCCGATGATCTTACCATTGAAGCCTTTGGAAAAGCATTTGCTCATTTAGATAAATATACACCCGAATTTGCATTTAGTACCTGGTTATTTAAAATTGCGGTAAACAATGCTATTGATTTTATAAGAAAAAGAAAATTACATACCTTAAGTTTGGATGATGAAAATGATGAAGCCTCCAAATTTGCTTACTCCAGAATCAAAACAAATACACCCGATCCCGAAGAAAAATTTATAAGGGAACAAAGAGCAGTCTTGATGCGCACAATTTTAGAGGAGCTGAATCCTAAATATAAAGTTCTTGTGGAACTTCGATATTTTGATGAGTTGAGTTATGAGGAAATTTCGGTTAAACTCAATATGCCACTGGGAACAGTAAAAGCACAATTATTCAGAGCGAGAAATGTGTTATTTGAATTATTACATGAACGCAGAGACCGATATTGATCAGGTAATTTCCGCATAGCCACTTAAATATAAAAACGGTTCATTTAATTTGCCATTTTTACAAATTGTAGCATCGTATATCATTCGGGATTCCGGTTTAAATAATTCATCCCATACAGAATTAATTAAAAGATTTCCAAATTCCTCACTTGCACTTCGCGGCAATTCATTTGGCAAATTATCTATGGCCATTATATCTATGGATTCGGGAATATAAGGTGCAATTTCACTTTCCGAGTTTACATCATATCCAAAAACAGGTTCATTAATTGTAGTGGAGCGAATTGTAGCCGGTATGCCACCATTGATATCACAACTTACATCTGCAATAACTTTTATTCTCATGTTTGGATTGCGCATGTCGTCTTTCGAGAACAATTGTGGTGCATTTGGATTCCAGAAAATACAATTTATCAATACATCACATTTATTCATGTAATGTATAAAATTACTTTTGTAGCGCTCCGGATTTTGATGAAATTCTTTTCTCTCAAATCCACCATCACTAATCCTGTCGTAAAGATCATCACTGTCTAAAATACAAAATACAGCCTCATTAAAGTCAGAATTCATAAATTCATCCTTCGTTACTTCCCGGATCTTTATCTCACGGAAAAATTCAACGGCACCCTTTCCAACCCGACCTGTACCTGTGACAATAATTTTAACTTTCGGAATAGTCAATCCCTTATATTGATATTTTAATTCGTAGTAATCGCGGCATTCTTTTGCTCTTTTAAGATGTCCTTCATCCAAACGCTGACCGAGTGTCCATAAACCATTATGCGCACCAATTATTCCCGCCCATCTCCCAAAAGCAATTACGCGATCTCCTTTATCATTTTTTAAACATTCGTAATCAACCATTGTTATGTTCTTATGCAATAACATCTGCAACAATTTTTTATTTTGAGTTTGTTTTTTAATGGTATGGGAGAAAAAAAGATAGGTTTTATTATTTATCAAAAGATCATAGGGCACTTCTTTAACTCCAAGTAAAATATCGCACATGGAAAGGTCTTCCTGAAGAACAATTCCGCGTTCCTCAAATTCATAGTTTGCAAAAGATCTTCCTTTGCCGGGTTGAACCAGAATTTCGATTTCCGGATATTGTTTTTTTAATTGTTCAATTTGTGACGGAATAAGCGGCACTCTTGCATCCGGGGGGAATTTAGACTCACGAAGAATACCTATTTTTTTTGAATACATAACAGATGTAAAGATACTCCCTTGATTTAAAAGAATTAATTTTTGCAATCAAAAGCAAAAAAATTAGTTTATTTTATTCCGAAACCTTGATATTTCAATTATTGCAGAATGAATCTAAATGAAGTTCCCGGATAAAAATTTTCTTTGATCGAAATAGTTTAATTGAATGATCTAAGGTCTCATTCCCGCCAAAATCCCTTGTATCTCTTATTTTTGCACTCAATATGGAAATTTCGAAAACATATAGCCCTGCTGAGATTGAGGACAAATGGTATAAACACTGGATGGATAAAAAATATTTTCATTCAGAACCCGATGGAAGAGAACCCTATACTGTCGTGATTCCACCGCCAAATGTTACCGGTGTGCTACACATGGGCCATATGCTTAATAATACCATTCAGGACGTATTGATCCGCAGAGCGCGCATGATGGGAAAAAATGCCTGTTGGGTGCCGGGTACCGACCATGCGAGTATTTCTACCGAGGCCAAGGTAGTTGGAATGTTGCGTGAAATGGGCATAAAAAAAAGCAGCCTCTCCAGAGACGAATTTTTAACCTATGCCTGGCAATGGAAAGAAAAATACGGGGGCATTATTTTACAACAATTAAAAAAACTCGGAGCATCATGCGATTGGGACAGGACGAGTTTTACAATGGACCCCGGTTATTATGAAGATGTTGTGGATGTATTTATTGAATTATACAAGCGCGGATATATCTACCGCGGATTGCGCATGATAAATTGGGATCCCGAGGCGAAAACTGCCTTGAGCAATGAAGAGGTATTTTATAAGGATGTGGTTTCGAAATTGTATTTCGTTAAATATAAAATAAAAGATTCCGAAGATTTTATAACAGTTGCAACAACAAGACCAGAAACAATTTTGGGAGATACTGCAATATGTGTACATCCTGAAGACGAAAGGTATAAAAAATTTGTCGGCAGAACTGCTTTGGTTCCGATGATAGATAGAGAAATACCAATTATAGCTGATGAATATGTGGAAAAGGATTTTGGAACCGGTGCATTAAAAGTTACTCCTGCTCATGATGAAAATGATTATGATCTCGGAAAAAAACATGGACTGGAAGTAATTGATACGTTTAATGAGGATGGGACATTAAATGAGAATGCAAAATTATTTATTGGCCTCGACAGATTTGTTGCGAGAAAAAAGGTAGTTGCATTATTAGAAGAACTTGAACAACTTGTAAAAACGGAAGATCTTAAAAACAGTGTTGGTTATTCTGAACGCACTGATGCTGTAGTGGAGAAAAAATTAAGTATGCAATGGTTTCTGGCTATGAAAGAAATTTCTGCGCCCGCATTGGAAAACGTATTGAACGGTAATATTAAAATTCACCCGAATAAATATATCAATACCTACAAACACTGGATGGAAAATGTACGCGACTGGTGTATATCGCGTCAGCTTTGGTGGGGACATAGAATTCCTGCCTGGTATACAGAGAACGGAGATTTTGTTGTTGCAAAAACCCAACAGGAAGCGGAACAAATATTAAAAGAAAAAAATATCAATTATAATTCTCTTGAGCAGGATAGTGATGTGCTCGATACCTGGGCCAGTAGCTGGTTGTGGCCTATAAGTGTATTTAATGGGATGCAGGATCCAAAGGGTGAGATCAATTATTATTATCCGACAAATACATTAGTAACGGCACCTGAAATTTTATTTTTCTGGGTTGCACGAATGATAATTGCTGGTTATACTTTTAAAAACGATAAACCATTCAGCGATGTTTATCTTACAGGAATTGTGCGCGATAAACAACGAAGAAAAATGAGCAAATCGCTCGGTAATTCGCCTGACCCTTTGGACTTAATTGATCAATATGGAGCAGACGCTGTTCGTTTAGGAATGTTATTGTGTTCACCTGCAGGAAATGATATTATTTACGATGAAAAATTAATTGAACAAGGGAGAAATTTTAATAATAAAATATGGAACGCACTTCGCCTAATTGTTGGATGGGAAATTATTGAAGGGGAAAATAAAAATAATATTGCAGCCATAGAATGGTTCGAAGCGAAATTAAATAATACCGTTACAACCGTAAATACCCACTTTGACGATTTCAGAATAAGTGATGCATTAATGGAAATGTATTCCTGTATCTGGGACGATTTCTGCAGCTGGTATCTCGAATTTATTAAACCTGAATTCGGAAAACCTATTGATGCAACCACCTATCAGAAGACCGTTTCGTTTTTTGAAAGGATCTTAAAATTATTGCATCCGGTTATGCCATTTATTACGGAAGAAATATATCATATTTTGAAAGATAGGAAGGATGATATTATTGTTGAAGATTATCCTGTTTCCATTAAATCGAATGAGTCGCATTTGATGCAAGGTGAAATGGCAAAAGATATTATTGTTAAAATAAGAGATGTAAGAGCAAAGAATAATATTAGTCCAAAAGAAACTTTATCCCTTTTTATTGCAGGAGATATCAAACACTTTGAAAAAGTAAACTACCTTATCACCAAACTCGGAAATATTTCCAACTTCGAATCCACTTCGGCGGATATTGAAAATGCTGTTTCCTTTATTTCCGATGGACAAACTTTTTATATACCCTTTGACAAAAAAATAGATGTTGAACAAGAGCGTTCCAAATTGCTTGAACAGATAAATTATCAAAAGGGATTTTTAATCAGCGTAGAAAAAAAGCTCAGCAACCAACAATTTGTGTCCGCTGCACCCGCTGCAGTTGTAGAAGCCGAAACTAAGAAGAAATCGGACGCGGAGGAGAAGATCAGTATGTTGGAGGAGTCTTTGAGGAAGTTGGGGGAGGGGAGGGTTTAGTCGCAGTCTCAGTCGCAAATTTTTACAGTGGAAATTTTCCTTCGGGTGAAGTCTGGGGAAGTCAACAGTCAACAGTGGGCAATCAACAGTTTGTAACATTGGGGCGAATCGCTTCGAATCATAATTGTCATGAAATTAAACTTACCGTGTCTCGATTCCCTTGTCCCTTCTTCAGTAGGCAGTAGCAGTAGGCAGTTTGTAACATTGGTGCTTTTTTTCCGCCGGTCTATACTTTATCTACCATTTAAACTTTTTCAAGTCGCTGGCAGGCAGACCGTAACTTTCAAGTATACCCGGCTGTTCATTGGTACATTCTTGCGGCTGTTCATTAGCACATTATCGTGGCTGTTTCATTTTTAATTCCTTCATTTTTCATTCTTAATTAATTTAATTATCTTTGCACCCTCAAAATTAACTTCTAACCAAACAATCAAAATCAAACTATTATGAAAAAAGCAATCATTGCCGTATTGGCATTAACTACTACTATGTTTATTAGCTCATGCGGCAAAAAAGGCGGCGTAAGTGAAGAAACAAAGGCTGCTATGACTACATTTGAAACCAGCTGGAAAGCTGCAGAAGCTCAAATGACTGCATTTGGAACAACTTTTACCGCTACATCAGGTGATATGAATAAAATGATGGATGAGACCATGGCAATGGATATGAGCAAACTGAAGCCTGCAGAAAAAGCTACGGCAGACTCTATGATGGCTATGTGTGGTTCTATCAAATCAGGAATTGAAGGTATGAAAACAGCTTATGCAGCCTCTATGGAACAGTGGAAAGCAGATACTCAAGCTTACGCTGACTGGAAGAAAAAAGGACATGATGAAAAAATGGACGATGCAGCTGCAATGGCGGGTATGACTGAATGGAATGCTAAATTAACTACCTGGAATGAAACTATGACAGGCTGGAACGAACAATTGACAAGTATGCAAGGTGCTTGCAAAACTACTTGCGACGCGATTAAGAATATAGGAAAGCCTATGTAATTGATTAGATAAAATGTATTTTGGAAAGCAGCTTTAGGGCTGCTTTTTTTATGGAGAAATACTTGAAAAACGTTTGAGTGTTAAAATCTTATTAGTTTCTCTCTTTGCCAATTTACTTACATTTGAGATAAATTCGACACACATGAAAATTAGAAATTTCCTAATTTTATTTCTACTCCCGATCTTTTCTTTTTCCCAGGACTTAACACAAACCATCAGAGGAAATATCATCGACAAGGAATCGAAACTTCCACTAACGGGCGCAACCGCAGTTTTATTTAAGGATTCCATTTTATTGCAGGGAAATTATTCCGATGAAAATGGTAATTATCGGTTTGAGTCGGTGCCTGTCGGAAGGGTCTCCATTAGGTTCACCTTTGTAGGATTTAATGAAGTATTTATCAATAATGTGATAGTTACTACAGGAAAGGAAGTGATCTTAAATATTGAAATGGAAGAAAATGCAGAAATTTTGGAGGCTGTTACAATATCTGCAGATAATAAAAGCGGAGAAGTAAACAATGAAATGTCGGTTGTAAGCGTACGTACTTTCAGTGTTGAAGAAACAGATCGTTATGCAGGCAGTCGTGGGGACCCGGCAAGGATGGCCAGTAATTTTGCAGGTGTTCAAGGCGCAGATGATTCGAGAAATGATATAGTTGTCAGAGGAAATTCACCGATCGGTGTTTTGTGGAGGTTGGAGGGAGTGGATATTCCAAATCCAAATCATTTTGCAATTGCAGGAACTACCGGTGGGCCTGTTTCAATAATCAATAATAAATTTCTTGGTAATTCCGATTTTTTTACCGGCGCTTTTCCTGCAGAATATGGTAATTCCATTGTCGGGGTTTTTGATCTGAATATGCGTAAAGGAAATGATGAAAAATCGGAATTCAGCGGACAGTTAGGATTTTTGGGAACGGAATTATTTGCGGAAGGACCTATTAATAAAGAGAACCATTCTTCTTATTTGGCAAGCTTCAGATATTCAACATTGAAGATTTTTCAATTCATGAATCTGGAGATAGGCACCAGTGCAGTGCCTAATTATTTTGATGGAGCATTTAAATTGACATTTCCGAATAAAAAAGGTGCTATTAGTTTATTTGGTGTTGGCGGAAAAAGTGATATCGATATTGTTGTAAGTGATTATACAAAATCCGAAACGGAATTATATGGCGACAGCGACAGAGATCAGTATTTCGGCACAAGTATGGTAACAACCGGAATTTCTTTTGCGCATCAAATAAATACAACTACTTATGGCAAAGCTGTAATTGCTTATTCCCGCCAGGAAAATCATGCCGACCATGCATTAGTTTACCGCGACGCTGAATTTAATATTGACTCCATTATTTCAAATATGGGTTATTATTTTAAAGATCAAAAAATATCTGCTATTTATAACCTGAATAAAAAAATAAACAATAAAAATAGTTTTAAGACCGGTGTTAGTGCTGAAAATTATTTATACGATCATCTAGATTCCAACCTGAATTTATTTACCTGGCAATTTGATAACCGATACGACTTTGCTGAAAATGCATTTTTTTTCCAGGGGTATTTTCAGTGGAAATATAAAGTGAATGAAAATATGGTTGTGAATGCCGGATTGCATGGTCAGGTATTTACCTTAAATTCCAATTCCAAATCAATTGAACCTCGTGTGGGTTTAAAATATAATAT
>JAYSYX010000399.1:0-2737 GCA_043727235.1 Bacteroidota bacterium | reverse complement strand
CCGCAACTTTCTGCGATGAAATTAATGTGGAAGAAGGTGGTGCAGCAGATTGTGAAGCATCATTTGTTATAACATCATTAGAGTTAACTCCGGATGGTTGGCTTGCAACATTTGAAAATACCTCAGTAGCCGGCGCCGATATTATTTCCGTGATCTGGTATTTTGGTGATGGAACAACGGCAACTACATATGACGCAGAACATCTATATTTAGAACCTGGTGAAGAATATGTTATTTGTATAGTTATTACAACTGCTGATGGTTGTGTTTCTGAATTTTGTGATGAATTTCTTATTGGTGGAGATGGCGGTGAATGTGAAGCTGATTTTAACTGGGAAACTGATGGTTTAACTGTCGATTTTACAGAAGATGCAGATGGTGGTGGAGCAGATATCATAAGCTATATCTGGACATTTGACGATGGCACTGGTGACTACGGTGCAGAGGTTACACATACTTATGATGTTTCAGGCGAATATGAAGTTTGTCTTACCATTATTACTTCCGATAGTTGCATAGATACGCATTGTGAAGAAGTTGATTTAGAGGGAACACCCGGACCATGCACAGCAGGATTTGAAATTGAAAGTTTTGAAGAAACACCGGATGGATGGATAATTGTTTTCACAAATACCTCTGAAGGCACCGGACCAGGATCAGAAAATTTCCATTGGTATTTTGGTGATGGCGATGTGAGCGAAGCCTTTAATCCCGATCACTTATATACAGAACCCGGAATTTATACAATTTGTATAACAATAGGTGAAGAAGGGACTGATTGTTTCGATGAATATTGTGAAGAAATATTTATTGGCGGTGATGATGATTGCGCAAATCCTGAATTAATTGACTCAGCATATGCATGTATCGAAATTTACGAACCTGTTTGCGGATGTGATGGTGTTACATATAGTAATTCTTGTTTTGCAGAATATTACGGAGGAGTTCTTTTCTGGTCGGAAGGTGCATGTGATGGCACTGCAATTGAAGAAGAAAATATTTTCGGACTCGTTCAGTTATCACCAAACCCTGCACAAAATGAAGTGGAATTAAATTACACTTTACAATCGAATGCAGATGTTCGGATTTATGTAATGAATATAGTGGGACAACAATTAAACGAACTCATAAATAAACCAATGGTTGCCGGATCTTATAGTTTACAATTTAATACAACTGATCTTGCTTCCGGAATTTATTTAATAAATATCGTTGCAGGAGATCAACAATCAGTTCAAAAATTAGTGATTTCTAAGTAATAGTTTATATTTAATAAAAAGGTGATCTTGTCATGAGGTCACCTTTTTTTTGTGAAAAGTTGAAGGGGTTGAAATTGCTGAAAGGGTTGAAATAGTTTACTGCGGAGGATTACTCTCCAATTTAACCAACTGTGACTGAGACTGTGACTGCGACTGAGACCACGACCTATTGAACGAATTAAAATGCTTAAAAAAAATTCCACCCGAAGCAATATGCTCCAATGCTATAAATTTATCCTCCGTAGCTTTAGCGAAGGAGGACTGCCCACTGTTGACAGGCCCCCAACCCCATAGGGGAGCTTTCGTTTTCGTTCACATAATAATTAGATTTTCAACTCGAAGCAATAACCACCAATGTTACAAACTGCCTACTGCCCACTGTTGACTGTTTACTCTCAGTGATCATCATCCTTAAACGTCCCCTTATACTCCCCTTTCTTAAACGCATTATCCAGCTCTTCCATTTCTTTTAATTCCTCTTCAGTCCATGCGCGAATTTCAATTCCGGTGAGATTTGGTTTGCCGGCATTTATCCATGCAGTTAAATAAAAACTACCTAAAGTAATTATGGATTCCCGCATTCTGCGCTCAACCATATTGTCGAGCATTTCGTTATATTTTTCGGTGTATTCTTTTGAATAAACCCGAACCGTAGAGGCACCACGTGTTTCATAACTATATTTTTGATCAGAGGGAAATTCGGCATTTAATTGTTTTTCCTTACTTAAAACGGAATCAACCATAGAATGACTTTCCAAAACTATTTCCCACACCTTTGCATTTATGTCCGGAATAAATTCTGCTTTACCGGTTAAATAATCAAAACTTTCTCCAAGCATTTCCGGAATTCTCGACTCCCAAAATCCGTGAATTCCAACCTGATTAGTTTTTTGTCCGTTGTAATTTTCGGTGCAGTGCAAAGGCACATGTACATCACCAACATAATGTCCGAGATCGGCGGAAGTTTTTAAAATATAATTTATGTCCTTATCCTGAAATGCTTTTGTTAAACGATACATCATTCTTTCAATATGCCATGGAACAATTCCATATGCATTTAAACTATCCTCAGAAAATTTTACAACTGCATCATTCCATTTTCTTGGTATCTCATCAAAGGGAGGTTCTCCATAATGATCAACATCAATATAATGTCGTGGAGCTTCTTCAGCAAAAGCATATCTTCTTTTATCGGGATCCACTGCGTGTTCCGAAATATATTCAATATGCGGTTTATAAAACCCAAACAGATCTTCCGGTAAAGTATACAATGCCATTCTGTTAATGCGCTGGTGCCCCCAAAAACCCCAAGGCATGGGTGCAGATGCAAATGTTACAAACACAGAAACTAAGAGGGATAAACAGATTATTTTTTTCATGATATTTTTTTGACGTAACAAGATTAAGAAATTTTTGGAGAAGTTCAGAATTCAGGGTTTGAAATTTTAGTTAATTGTAGAGACGCAATGCATTGCGTC
>JAYSYX010000398.1:0-19564 GCA_043727235.1 Bacteroidota bacterium | reverse complement strand
GCCTCGTTCGGAGATGAAGGAAAAGTTGTTGCAAATGTTTCTTCACAGGAAAATCATTTAAATGATATAGAAATTCAACCGGATGGAAAGATCGTTGCAGCAGGTTTTAGTTATATTAATTCATCTTTTGATGATAATTTTTCTATGGCACGTTTTAATAGCAATGGTTCTCTGGATGAAAGTTTTGGAATTGATGGATGGTGCACGCTACCCGAAACATATAGCTCTGATGAGATTTATTCTATAGCCATTCAACCAAGTGGAAAAATTATTGCCACCGGATATTATCCTGATGCAACCAACAAGAATTTTATTCTTTTGCAATATAATTCCGATGGATCACTTGATGAAAGTTTAGGTGATGAAGGAATCATTTCAACGGATTTTGATGAACGTGATGAAACAGCTTATGCAATTATTATACAACCGGATAAAAAAATTCTGGTTGCCGGAAGCAGTATGTTAGAAGATGAATCTGATGAGAATATTGTTTTGGCAAGATACATGGGCGACTTCGGATTAAACATAGAGGAAGGTAATTTTCCAGTAACGTTGAATATTAATCCAAATCCCTTTACTACTGAGTTAGTAATTAATTATGAAAATAAAAATTCTATAAATATTACTGGCGATATCATTATTTACGATTTTCTGGGAAAGGAAATTCAACGACAATCACTTATTCATTCCATCACTACAATAGATACCAAAAACTATATTCCCGGAATCTATTTTATATCTGTAATATCAGGTAAGGATATGCAAAATTGTGTGGTTGTAAAACCTTAATCTTAATCTTTAATTCCGAAATGATTTAAGTTATGATTAAGCCTATCAAATAATTACCCTCTAGCCCCTTCCCCATAATACACAACTTCCCCTTCTGACTCAAACTCAATAACTTTTGTTCTTTCTCGCCTCGCGCCAAATAAAATAGTTTTCGCGTACATTCGTATTCCATTTGATATAGACAAGGCACGAACGATATCTAAAAACCAGGCTAATAATATTGCACGAGATACAAAACCAAATCCATGTTGGACACAATTGTGAAAAAATGTAAACCGCGATGTTATATAAATACCCGAACAAAGTGGAACAAACAACCAGATCCAATGCATAAACATACCGCTAACCAGTAAAAGTGCTAAAAAACATGCTGAGGCGACGGCTAATTGATCACTTTTTTTAGCGTGGCGGTTGTCTTTTAACGACATTTTTTTATTAAGTGAAAGGAAAACGGTGCGTGAACCCTTTACAAAATCGTTGTTAACTAATGAGCCGAAAGTAAATTCTTTTAAATGTTTTCCAAATACTCCTGCTACAGCATAAATACGATATTTATTCGCTGTAAGCCTTATACCTATCTCGGTATCTTCTCCACCTTTACATTGAAATTCTGGTGAAAATTTTCCAACTGCCGCAAACGCTTTACTGCTGATAGCAGAATATGCAGTCCAGAATTCATTTGTTATATATCCCTGCTTCGCATAGGTTTGATTGATATATAATTTTTTATAATTCTGAAAAAACTTTTTTTCCAAAACCTCTACAGAATAATTTCCTACCGCAGCATCTGTATCACCTTCCATTATCGGTGTTATTAAAGTAGAAAGAGAATCAGGTTCAATCAAAACATCGGCATCAATAAAAACCAAAATACAATCAGAACTATGCGCAGCTCCCAGATTTCTCGCTTCACCGGCATTAAGTGCTTTAGCAAGTTGAATAATATGCACACGCGGATCGGTTGGAATATTAATTACAGTATCAAAAGCTACAACTATTATCTTTACGTGCGTTATTTTATCGCAGGCTTGTAATACGTTCAGCAAACATATATTTATTGTTTCTGATGCTTTATAGGAGGGAATTATAATACGTACATCCGTATTTATTTTATTGTGGTCTGTGTGGGAACTCATGGGAATAAATTTTATATTTCAAGAAAATATCTACATCAATATTTTATTTATATATTTTTCATCGAACTGCATTTACCAATTTATATTCCTTAGCGCGTTTTGTATGGTTATTTCGAAATACATGTAATGCAGACTGTGCAACCTTTGGCCATAAGGCGGGGGTACGGAACACAGTAGGACTCAAAAAACAGTGGTGATAACATCCCTGACAGGCTTCCACCTGACCTGTTGTAGCCCTGAAGGCATCTCCTTTTTCTCCCAACCATATTTTTTTAAAATCATAATCCACGTCCCGCACATTACCCAGAATATCATCACGCAATTCGCATCCCGCAACATTTCCATCCGGATAAATTACTGCAGTTTCTCTGCCCCCTGAACAGGTATGTCGCGCAAGTTTTGTCATGGCAATTTGTGCAATAAGGTCGCGTTGAATATTTTCTTTTGTGGCAATTACATAATCCATCATTGTAGTTAATCCACCATTGGTACCATTCATCCATTGTTTATCGCGATCAATAACATCAACATAAGTTTCCACACAAATATCTTTTTTCGATTCAGCATTAAGAGGATTTCCTCTAACTAAAATCGGTTTTAAAAGATCAATTGGTAAATGTGTTCGCGCCCATAAAGCAGTATCGGCAACTGTTTCATAATTTAATCCCTGAACAACGGTGCCAACTGCAAGTCGCAGGTTCTTATATTTCTTTTTCATTTCCCCTAGCTGGCGAAACGTTTCTACTACGCGGTCAAAACAACCCTCCAAACGTCTTAATTTATCATGTTCCGCACCAATGCCGTCCAAAGAAATAGCAACTGTAAAACGCTGTTTAGGCATACGCGTTAGTATCTTTTCCATTTGATCCACTATGCGACTTGTGCTAAATCCCAGCATACAAAATGTAATATTCGCAGGGCGACAAATTCGGGAATATATTTCTGCGATTTCCGGAAGATCTGCCCGCAATTCAGGACTTCCACCGGTAAGTGTTACCTGCAACATGGGACCAAGCGAACGCGCAATTTTTTCGTATTCCGCAAGAGATAATTCATCCTTCACTTTTTCATTGAGCTCGCGCCAATAAAAACAATGATCGCATGCAGCATTGCATCTGTTTGTAACAAATTGCAATAAATAAACCGGTGGCTTTTTCTCCGGGGTGAATAATCGTTTAAAAGCTACTCCCCTGTTGTATACATTTTTAAGCTTAGTCATAATTTAGAATATTAAGTTCGTTAGATAGGTGTGTGTAATTTGATGTTGAAAGTCAGCCTTTATTCTATTATATCAAAGCCACTTAGTGCGAAATACACAATCTATTGTGTGAAATGCACTTCCTATTTAGTGAAGTGAAAAATACCATTTGGCGTTTTTTGACCTAAGCGCTTATTACAGAATTATTGCGAAATAATTTGGATATAAAAAATATATTCCCTTACCTTTAAACGCATTAATCATTTGTCTAAAGTATTACACAGATTTAATCTTCACACCCAAAATACCTTATGTTGAAGCGCATTACACTTTATGATTTAGATTTTATAAGCGCTAATAATTTTACTAACGTAGTACAAGAGATCATGTTCTTCGATCCTTTTACTGAATATTATAATAAGCGTTTGCCTTTGCTTATTACTCCTAATGTTGACGATGTAGTTAAATTCAGCAAAGAGGAAAATATATACATTGCAAAAAACATGCAAAACGCATCCTTTATTTTACCCGACGGACAATTTGTAGTTTGGTCGAGTTGGTTATTGCGCAAACCCTTACAGAGAAGATTGCCGGGAAGCGATCTTTTTCCTGCCTTGTGGTCAGAAATAAAAAACAGTAATAAAAAGATCTTTTTAATAGCTCCTGACGATAAGGTGGGAAAATTATTACAAAATGAATATCCCTCCTTGCGTTACATCGTTCCTCCATTTTTTAAGGAGTGCGACACTTCTGCATTAAATGAAATAATTGACCAGGCTATAAGAGAGATACAATCAATTCGTCCGGATATGATATTTATAGGTATCCGATTTCCCAAACAACATTTGATCGCATTAAAAATGATAGATAAAATAAAGTTGCAACAAAATATAATCCCGAATGATAGCACAATGCCCCTGTTTTTATTATTAGGCGCATCTTTCGAATTTTACCTCGGCATTAAAAAGCGTGCGCCTCGCTTTATACAAATTTTGGGAATGGAATGGTTCCACCGCTTTGTTCAAGAACCTCGCCGTTTGTTTAAACGCTTTTTTATTGAGGATATGGCATTTTTCCCCATTATTTATCGGGAGTGGAAGAAAAAGTAAGATCTTGGCATGCGTTTTGGATTTTTACATAAAACCCTTATTTTTGGTGAAAATATAATTTAAAATTATGAAACATTTCTGTGCAATTTTCTTTTTAATGTTTGCAGCTTCTTTTTCTTTTTCCCAAACTGCCAAAAAAGAGACTCTGGTTGTAAAAACTTCCATCGTTTGTGATCATTGTCTGCAATGTGAAAGTTGTGGGGCTAATATTTATAATTCCACACTTACCATTAAGGGAGTAAAATCTATTGAGGTAAGTCCGGAAACAAACACCATCTCTGTTACCTATAAAACTAAAAAAACTGACCCTGATAAAATCAGAGCGGCAATTGCTGCATCAGGTTTCGATGCTGATCATGTAAAAGCGGATCCTTCAGCTTATGTAAAACTGGATGGCTGCTGTAAGGCGAAATAAATGGAAAAGGTAATTAATATCGTACCTTTAATACCTCCTACCCAATTAGTTCCACATTATGCTTTACGCCATTCTAAAATTCCTTTTTAAGATAACGGGAAAAGTTTTCTTTAGTACTATTACCATCCGCAATAAAGAATTAATTCCAAGATCAGGCCCATTAATTGTAGTTGCCAACCACCCCAGTGCTTTTATGGATCCGATCGTACTTGCAACTACGCTTGATCGAAAATTTTATTTTCTTGCAAAAGGGATTTTATTCAAAGGAAAATTCACCAAATGGTTGTTTCCAAAATTTAATATGATACCAGTTTACAGAAAACAGGATGATCCTGGCGAAACACATAAAAATGAAGAAACCTTCGATGCTTGTTTTGACCATCTGGAAAAGGGAAAAGCAATTATGATATTTCCGGAAGGAATCAGTATCACAGAAAGAAAATTACGCCCTATTAAAACCGGCACCGCTCGAATTGTATTAGGCGCAGAGGCTAAAAATAATTTTCAACTAAACACACAAATTATTACTGTTGGTTTAAATTATTCTGATCCACACAAATTTAACCGCGAACTTTATATCAATATTGCATCCCCAATAAATGTAAACGATTATAAAGAACTTTATTATAAAGATCCATTTGCCGCAGCGCGGGAACTAACGGAAACCATTAGGATAAAAATGGAAAAACTGATCATAGCTATTAATGATCAGCGCACAGATGATCTTTCCAATGATATAGAATCACTATATAAAAACCAACTTTCCAAGGACCTTGGCATTGATGAGGATGATAGGGATTCTTCTTTTATGCTAAGTAAAAATATTGCAACGGCAGTAGATCATTTTATTCAGAGCGACCCTAACCGGGCACAAAAAATGACAGTCAGGATCAAAGAATATTTTAAAAATTTAAAAGTGTTGGGATTGGAAGATTCTGATATAGAACAAACAAAAGAAGAAAGATCACTTGTCAGAAGCAGTATAAAAGATCTGTTTTTTATATCGATTGGTTTCCCCATATATATTTACGGGTTGATAAATAACTATTTTCCTTTTAAAATACCAGGTTGGATAGCAAACAAAATTGCATCCAGAAGGGAGTTTATTGGATCGATAGGTATGTCATTAGGGCTGCTTACTTTTTTAATTTTTTATACGTTGCAGATCATGATCATATGGAATTTTTCTCATCATTTTTGGCTAACTGTTTTATACTCTCTGAGTTTACCCGTCTCAGGATTGTTTTGTTTTCAATACTATTATACCGTGGGCAAATTGCATGCAAAATGGGTATTGCTAACTGTGTTTTATAAAAAAAGTATTTTGATCTCGAACCTTATTACTGAAAGAGAGAAAATAATAGCGGAGTTTGATAAGGCCCGTACGGAATATTTGCTTCAAAAATCGGAATAATAAGAAGTTCATTCTCCATCAAGAATACCTTTTTCCAATAAATTTATCTGATCATCCATTTTCTTAAAAAAACGGGCTCTTTGTTTTTCAGCAGAACCACTTAGAAATAACGATTTTTTAATCAGATTATCCATCCATAAACGGGTTTCCCTGTTGAATGCAGCATTATAAGTAGACAAACTATTAAAAGTATTATGTCCGAGGTAAACTCTTGTCGAAAATTTAGAGCTTCCCGGCTCGATCATTGCGCAATTACCACCTATCATTACCTCCGAATTGTATAATTTAAATTCACCCCTCCGTGAGGGATGATTCTTAAAACTATTTTCACAATCTGTTTTTAATTCAGAGATCATTTGACGTATATCATTAATAACCAGAATAACCTGTTCTTTATTTTCGAATAGATCAGACTCCCAAAAAAATTCTACTTGTTTTAAAGTACTGGTAAGAGTTTCTTCCGTCCAAATTTCAATACTATTTAGTTGTGAATAACAATTATATGCTCGTTTATTTGTCTCAATTATTTCCTTCGGAACAATGGATGTATTAAATTTTTTACCGACAAAAAATTCTGTATTTAAAACTGCCTTACTCCAATAAAAACTTTTAAATGCAGAAAGATTAAAATAATTAAAATGTCTGAAGATAGGAACATCTTCAGCAGTGTAGATGATGTTGGTATTCGGAATATCAACCAATCCTGCCAGATATTCGGAAAACCATTTAAAATAATTCCCGAAATTGGCATTTTCTTCAAACATCGGATTAAAAGTGAAAGAAACCTGCAGTGAATCCAGACTTAATAATGCATCCACTGATAATCCAAACTTCTTTGAGATAAGAGCAACTTCATCAAATGAAAAAGCACTCTGACATCTAAGTCTCCTATAAATGCTATCTGTTGAAACTTGCAACAGATCAGCGAGCTCATCCGCTAAACTCAAATTGGGTGGAACAATGGTTTTAAGTTGTGCGACAAACTTTTCCTGAAATTGAAAGCCATCTGACATAAAAAGATTTTACGAGTTGTGCTATTTGCTGATTTATTATTAGTTTAGAGCACAACTATTATACAAATAAACGCATAAATAATCGAAAAATGCAACTTTCGATTGATTCTTGTCCATGTTTTTTGCATAAAATGCAAATAATACAAATTCTCTTCCCTCATGCAATTAGCTTCTCATTGTTTATAGGTAAATCTTTGCCTAAACAAAACACGCTAATTATGAAAAAAGTATTTGTAACTGGAGCAGACGGAATGTTAGGAAGCAGTATCTGTCGAGAGCTTTTATTTCAGAAATATCAAGTAAAGGCGATGTGTTTACCGGGACGCAAAACTAACACACTTAAAGGTCTTCCAATTGAGATAGTATCCGGAGATATTTCTGATAAACAATTTCTCTTTAACGAAATGAAAGGCTGCAATTTCGTAATTCATGTGGCAGCTTTAACAAATGTATGGCCACGCAGGATCTCAAAATTAATGAAGATCAATCTCCAGGGAACAAAAAATATAATGGAAGTGTCTGAGGAATTGAATTTAGAACGCATGATACACATCGGAACTGCTTGTTCGTTCTCGCATGGATCGAAATCGAATCCGGGTGATGAAAGCGATCAATTTGATGGATGGAAATTTAAAATGGATTATATCAACAGCAAATTTCTTGCACAAAAAATGTTATTAAAACGTTTTAATGAAACAGGATTTCCGGTTGTAATAATTAATCCTACATATATGATCGGTCCATTTGACTCTGGTCCTTCTTCCGGTCAAATGTTAATGGCCATATATAAAAATTCATTAAAATGGTATTGCAGTGGAGGCAAAAATTTTGTGTATTCTTTAGATGTTGCCAAAGCGGTTGTAAACTCCATTACTTCGGGAGAACTTGGTAATTGTTATATAGCCGGAAATGAAAATCTTGAATTCAAGGAGTTTTTTGGCAAGGTTTGCAAACAATTAAATAAACGATTTGAAATGAGATACGCTCCTACCTTTTTATTAATAGGTATAGGTATTCTCAACTCCATTATTGCTTTCGTTTCAAGAAAACAGCCAAAATTAAGTTTTGGTATGGCAGTATTAGCAAAGGAAAATCAGTATTTTTCTTCAGCAAAAGCCAGACGTGTTTTAAAAATGCCGCAAACTCCTATTGAAGTAGGAATTGAACAAAGTATTAAATGGTTTAAACAAAATAAATATATACAATGAAAGGATCCGGATTTTATAAAAATAAAGTTGTACTTATCACCGGTTCGTCAATGGGAATCGGTAAAGAGTTGGCAAAACAAATTCTTGACAACTCCGGAAAAGTAGTGATCACAGGGCGCGATGAAACTAAACTAAAAGCAATAGAAATAGAATTTGAAGAATATAGTGATAGCATGCTCACTGTTTCCGGTGATATTACAAATTATGAAACAAATGAAATGTTGATTCAAAAAACTATAGACCATTTCGGTCAACTGGATATTCTAATTACCAATGCCGGGCTCTCCGGTTATGGCGAAGTGGAGAACATGAATCCACAAATTGCAAAACAGATAATTGACACAAACATTTATGGAACACTTTTTCCCATTAAGGCAGCTATACCGGAGTTAAAGAAAACTAAAGGTTCTGTTTTACTGGTATCCAGCCTCGCCGGTTTAAAAGGGTTACCAGGTTATGCAGCGTATTCACTTTCCAAAATGTCGTTAACAGCCCTTGCAGAAAGTTTAACAATTGAATTAAAATCTTATGGTATTTATATTGGTATTGCTTATCTTGGATTTACTGAGAACGAAAAAACGAAAAGGACTCTTAATCCGAAAGGGAAACTAGAAGAAGTGCCCATACGTCCCAAACGATTTACCTCCACCCGCGAAGCAACAGCAGAAAAAATACTTCGTCAGGTAAGCCGCTGCGAACATAAGAATATTCATTCATTGCTCGGAAAATTCGCCAACTTTTTAAATAAATATTTATCACCTGTAATGAATATTTTTCTAACAAAAAATTATCATAGATCAGCTAGTAATTAAAATTTCATACAAAATTACATTTTTATAAAATTCCAATGATATGAATACCACATTTAAAATAATAATTCTATTTAATATCGTATTAACAAATCCGATATTTGGTCAAAATCAAATACATAACAAATCAAAAGCGTTGACCGCAGGATATTACGGACCTATAAAACAGGTAAGTCAAAATAGTTATAAGGCAAAAAAGAAAGCGGGAAAAATAATACCCGATAGTAAACTTTTGAATAAATCGCAGACGAACTTTAAACTGATTTTAAATTAAATCACCTACCTTAAATTAAACTTATGAAAAACAAAATTATTCTTATCGCTTTTTTAATAACAATGTTATTAAACCGTTTAACCGCCCAGGTTTTCAAAGAGGGAGATATATCTTTATCTGCAGCATATGGATTTCCTAATTCTATTGGACTAATACACTCAAGTGGATTTATCTTTCCAGTCTCCGGCTTAAATATAGATTATTATAAACAATGGGATGGATATAAATCTTCAACTTTGGGTCCATTGTACGCGAATTTTGAAAAGGGTATTAATGAACGGTTAGCGTTGGGATTTAGTATAGTATATGCTTCCCGGAAAATTGACTACAGATTTTCGAACGGTGCAGGTGCCGACACTATAGATTATAATTTTAAATTTAATGCATCTACATTAGAAGTATTTTTTACAGTAACAAAACATTTCGGAAATTTCGAACGCTTTGATCCTTACTATCGTGCGGGATTGGGATACCGAAAAGGGTTCTATACCGCCTCATCAGATGGGCCATACCAAAATACTTCAACCTTTAAAGTTTTTCCATTAGGTTTTTTATTTACAATAGGAGCCCAATATTATATTATAGAAAATTTGGGAGTTTTTGCAGAGATAGGTTATGCTTCAACTTTATTGTTAACCGGAATTAAAATAAGGATATAATTTTAATTTTAAATTATTTAATTAATCAATATGGAGTTTTTAGGATTGAAAAAAATTATTGTTATGCATTTGTTAACATTTCGCTATTGTTTTAATATGCAACTATTGATGACAAAACAAGGCCATATTGCTCTAAAGTGAAGTAAAAAAATAAATGTTAAATAGCAAATATTATTATAAAAATGTTAACTTTAATTATAATTTCTGTTGAACTCCTGTTGCATAAAGTGACTTGAACAGTTGAGTGAAAGATTGGAATATTAATAAACCAAAAACCCTACAGTTACATTGTTTTTATTTAATGCAAAACAATCAAAATGACTTCTTCTGCTAAGGAGTTTTTGAAAATAAAATAAACTAACACAATTACATTAAACACAAATTCTATTTTATTATGAATCCATTTAAACCCACACTCTTCATTATCCTATTCGGAATAATGAATGTTTCAAACGCCCAGGTACTGGACTCTTTGAAGAAAAAAATGCACTTTGAAATGAGTTTCGGTCACTCCTTATTATTTATTTCAAACAGCAAACAAATAGATATTAAAAATGAGGAGGCAATTGTTGTACCTACAAGTGCCGTTTTGTTTTTTACAGAATTCAGGCCCGAAAAATTCATCCGTATTCCTGTATTTTTAAATATCGCAACGGAGACAAAACAGTTTTTGGTGGATAGTGTTATCGTAAATGAAAAGGCGTCTCCTACCTTTGGCACAGGAGTAGTATTTAAGGTTTTTGAAATCAAAATTGATGATAAATCAAAGGTGGAATTTGAAGCGGGTCCTTTAGCCAGTTTCTTATTTGAAACAGACAATAGTATTCGAATTGCACCAATTATAGCAGGAAGATTCAGAATTTCACGGGGCGAGAATTTTGTGATGTATATAGGCACAAGTTATTCGATAGGAATTGACGCTCTGGGTCTGGTTTATGGTACAGGTACCGTTTTTTAACTTATTTTCACGAAATATTCATTCATTTAAAGTATCCTTATGTGTGAAGAAATAGATGGCATACAACTGAATTTTGCGAGCGATAAATTATTTTTGCTCAATCTTTTATTGGCTTTTTTAATGTTCGGTATTGCCTTGAGTCTCAAGGTTGCCGATTTTAAACGCATCGCCGAACATCCCCGCAAAGCATTTGCCGGATTAATAAGTCAATATGTATTTCTACCCATTTTAACTTATTTATTAGTGATCATTTTTAAACCTTGTCCGAGTATAGCATTGGGAATGTTCCTTTTAGGAGCATGCCCGGGAGGAAATATGAGCAATTTCCTTTCGCATCTCGCAAAAGGGAATGTTGCGCTCTCAGTTACACTCACGGCTACTCAAACAATTTTAGCACCATTAATGACTCCTTTAACTTTTGCTCTCTGTGCAAATATTTATGGGCCAACCCGTGAACTTATGCAATCTATTAATATTGATACTGTTCATTTAATAATTGAGATACTCACGATATTGGGAATTCCACTTATTGTAGGAATGTTCGTTAACTATAAATTTCCGAGTCTCACAGCAAAAATTATAAAACCCATTCAAAAGATCTCGATATTTCTGTTCTTAGGGTTTGTGGTGTTTCTTTTTATCAGCAATTACGGTCAATTCGTTCAGATAATTGGTGCCATATTCATTTTGGTTTTACTTCACAATGGATTGGCGATGCTTGGCGGTTATAGTATTGCCTCATTATTTCGTCTCGATTTTAAAGATAAAAAATGTCTAACCATAGAAACCGGAATTCATAATGCAACCTTAGGTTTAATAGTATGGGCTAATTTCTTTCCCATGCTCGGCGGTGTTGCAGTTGTAGCCGGATGGTGGGGTATCTGGGATCTGGTAACTGGATTTGCCGTTGCAATTATCTGGTCGAGAATGGCAAAAAAACAAGAAGTCTAGAAACAAGATAAAACTTGCAGGTATTTATATAGTAAAAATAATCATGGAAGGTTCAGAACATTTCTATAAATTAATTAATGTTATGTAAGTTCTTTTATTTAATTCAATCATGCATGCATTAAAATAAAAAAAGAGTTTGTCCTTTTTGGACAAACTCTTTTTTTTAACATCTAGTGAAGTAATATTATTATGGATTTGTAACTGTATTCATTTGCAAGGTTACCGCTGTTTGTGATAATAATCTTCCATTTATACTTGCGCCTGTTTGCAAATTGATCGCCTTTTTACATAAAATATTTCCTTCAAAGTGACTGGTTGTTCCTAAAGTAACTGCATCCGCTATTTGCCAGAAGATATTTTTAGCTTGTGCTCCACCAACTAAAGTTACATTCACACCTGAAGAAACGGTTAAAGTACCTGATACTTGGAATATCCAAACATCAGTTGGCCCACCTGAAATAGTTATATCGGTAGGAATATTAACTGCACTGGTCCATTTATATAAACCCGGAGCCAAAGTTAGTCCTCCAATAGTTCCAGCACCCAAATTCAAAAAATCGGGAGTGGGACGCCCTGCGGCATCAATATACGCAGTTTGCATTGCACCAATAGCCGTGGTTAATTTGCTTGGATTAGTAATACTACAAGGAAGTGGACCGGCAGCATCAACAGAAATAATAGCTCCTGTTACCTCTGTGCAAGTTAAGAGAATTGCAGCGCCAGTAATAGGACTGGAACCTATATTTCCGGTAACTGCAGAAGGAAAAACATTCGTAATTCCTGTTTTTGAAAGGATAACAAATTTTCCCGCAGCACCCAAATTTACCGGAGCTGGCCCTGTAATAGCAATATCAAATTGCGGATCCGGAGAATTAACTGTAGCAAGGTCGGCAAGTTCTGTTTTCGCACAACCACCAATAATTACAACCAAAAACATGGTTATTATTGTAAACAAATTTTTATTCTTCATTCTTATTTTTATGTTTGGTTTAATTTAAAGAAATAATGGAACAAAGGTGCGAAGGGTCTTGACTGAATTTGTTACATAATTTTTTAAAAAAGTTGCATAATTCTCACATTTTGCCTGAATAAACGGTTATTTTACAATCTTAAGAAAATATACATAAAAAAGGGGTTAAACACATTTAAGTTTAACCCCGGGTATTAATTGGATGATTTTAGCTTTTTTGGTTTGTATTTTTAGTATCCGAAAATTTCTTCCAGGCTCAATTCTGTGAATTCGCCCAAACCTTGCAGATACATCATGTCGAGTTTTTCTTTATCGCCCATTACAATTATTGTAAATGTTCTGTCGGCGATATGATCATCAAAAAATTCCTGCATATCCGGTAGAGTTAAGCTTCGGGCTTGCAGATATATGTCTCTTCGATAATCATGATTTAAACCTTTTCTTTTAACATTTTCATAATTCCAGAAAATTGCTGATCGGATGATACGTTCGCTTTCAATTTGTTTTGAAACTGCATCGATGCTGGCATTAAATTGTTCTTCGGCCTGCGGCATATTATTCATGATCTCCATCATTGCCTTAATTGCTTGTTCCATTTTATCTGCTTGAGTTCCCACAAATGCTCTCACATAATGAGCTTCATCTTTATTATTAGGTGTGGTAAAATTTGCATATGCTGAATAAGCCAAAGCCTTAGTTTCACGAATTTCCTGGAAGATAATACTTGATAGTCCACTCCCGAAATACTCGTTAAATAATCTCGCTTCCGGTAAAAGAGGTGTAGAGAAATTCTGATCTTTTGCAATGAACATGATCTGCGCCTGTACCATATCATAATCCACAAATAATACTTTATTTGTTTTGGTTTCCAGTTCAGGATAACGTTTTACCTGCGGATAATCCTGTAATGAAGCCGGAGTTTTATGATATTTAACGATCAAATTTTTAACATCATCCGGATTTTGGCGACCATAAAAGAATATGCGGTGTTTGTATGTTTGCAGTGATTTAATTTTGTCTACTAGCGTTTGTGGCAAGGTGTTTTTCAGTTCACTTTCTCCAACAATATCAGTAACGGGAGAAACGGAACCCCATTTCGCATATCCTGCCAATGCAGAATTAAAAATTGCATTTTTATTTGTTTTTGCATCAACACGTTCCTTCGAAATTCCCTCCACTAATTCTTTATAGGCTTTTGCGTCCGGTTTTACGGAATTCAATAAATGCTCAAATAATTCGAGTCCTTTTTCCAAACTTGTTTCCAAACCTGTTAAAGAAACATAAACCCGATCGCGACTGCTGAAAACATTAAAGGTTAATCCCAATTTAAAAAACTCTTGCTGCAATTGTGCCGCAGTATATTTATCAGTTCCTAAATAGGGTAAATAGTTAATGGCATATCCAATCATATCATCATTATCAGTTCCCATATCAAGAATATAATACAATTCGAATAATTCATTTTCCTCATTTCTTATATAGGAGAACGGGATACCATTTCCCAGATCTTGTGTCGCGATACGTTTTTCGTAGTCGATAAAATCAGGTTGAATACGTGTAGAAGGTAAATCGGTAAAACCTTTTACAAATTCACTTTGTGCATCTCTGTTTGCTTCAACAGGAGTAATAACAGGTTTATCTACTTTTTTTGCATTTTTATCCTCACCCTGGCGTTTATTTATTACAACATAACCAGTCTCTGTAAAATATTTATTTGCAAAATCAATTATATTTTGTTTGGTTACCTTATCCATTATATTATATTCGTTCAAATAAGTTCCCCATTCAATATTTTTAATAAACACATTTACAAAGGCATTTGCTCTACCGGCATTTGATTCAAACGATTTTGTTCTTGATAATTTAAAATCATTCACTACCGCTTTAATAAGCCATTCATCAAATTCCCCTTTTTTAAGTTTATCTAATTCGGCCAATAAAAGTTTTTCGCATTCCTCCAATGTTTGACCCTCACGCGGATCTGCTGAGAGAGTTAATACTCCATACTCTTTCCATTCACTGTAAAAAGCACCTGCATCCAAAACTTTTTGTTGCTGATTAAGATCCAGATCTATCAAACCCGCTTGTTGATTATATAAGATTCCGGCAACTAATTTTGCAATGGTATTATCTTTCGTATTTGCCCCCGGTAAACGATAACCCATCATCATAGTTTCAGCTTCCAATCCATAAACATCACGTCGCTGTACTTCAGCTAGTGGTTGTTCAATTGGAAATTTCTGCTCCCCCATCGGCTTTTTTAAATATACACCAAAATATTTATCGATAAGAGCGATAGTTTTATCATATTCAATATCACCACTTAAACAAATTGCCATATTATTAGGAACATAAAAAGTATAAAAATATCCCATGATATTTACCATAGAAGGATTTTTTAAATGTTCTCCTTCACCTATGGTTGTTTGTGTTCCGTAAGGATGTGTTGGAAATAAAGCCTTATAATACGCTTCAAACATTTTACTACCGTCTCTGTCCTGACCCATGTTATATTCTTCATACACAGTTTCCAGTTCTGTATGAAATAATCGCAATACACAGGTACGAAATCTTTCACTTTCTACAACCAGCCATTTTTCAATTTCATTACTAGGTATATCATTTACATACACGGTTTGTTCTTTGCTTGTGTACGCATTTGTTCCTTTAGCACCAAGCGAACTAATCATTTTATCGTATTCATTAGGCACTGCAAATTTTGCTGCTTCCTGACTGGCGAAGTCAATTTGTTTGTAGATCTCCTTTTTTCTTTCCGGATCTTTTTCCAAACGATGTTTTTCATATAATTGAGAAATACTTTCAATCACAAGTTTTTCACGATTCCAATTTGTTGTGCCGATATTTCCGGTGCCTTTGAACATCATATGTTCCAAATAATGAGCTAACCCGGTAGTTTCTTTCGGATCATTTTTTGATCCGGCGCGAACTGCGATATAAGTTTGAATTCTGGGTTCTGCCTTATTTTGCGATAAATAAACGGTGAGTCCATTTTTTAATGTATAAATTCTTGTTTTTGAGGGATCATCAGGTACTGCAACAAAAGGATATTTTTCCGGCTTAAAGGTGGCATTTACATTTGGCGAACCATTGGATTCTTTAAAAATGGTGACCGGATCCTTTGCACCCGCTTCTACTCTCACAGGTCCGCTTGTTCCGCTTACAGAAGCGGATTGCTGAGATGCGTTGGAGCTCGAAGAACTTGAAGAGCCCGAAGAGCTACTGCTTGAACCGGACTGTGCAATAACAATTTGCCCGGCAAAAAGAAGTGCAAATAACATTGGAATTTGTGCAAAACGATTTTTCATTTTATTGTGTAATTTAAATTTATATTGAAGTTATTAATAATCAAGTTCAAAACCTAAAGTTTCCTTCAGATCTTTTATGAGAGGATTCAATTCCTCCATTTTTTTATATTTTTCCTGCGTGGTATATGGTCTTTTTATTCTTTCATTTTTAGCTGCACCTACTTCGAACGCTATCTCAAACTGATTATTTTCCAGCGCTTCCTTAATAAATATCCTCATTTCACTTATCATTTCTTTCATAATACTTACCTCAACGGATGAATCGAGCCTTATTAAAATTGAATTACTTTCGTTGATGGTAACCTCGGCATGGTCCATAATTATTGCAACTCTATGATGGTCCTTTCTTATCTTATCAGCATATTGTTTCCAAACCACAAAAAACATTTCAGGAGAAATAGTCTCTAAAGGTTCTTCTAATGTTACCTTTTGCGAATCAGCGAGACGTTGATCATCTTCCTTTTTAATTACCTGTCGAAGGTCGGTCTTTTTGGGAATGATCACTGTTTCTCCATCATCTATCTTTGGCGTAAAAACGGTGCTGTTTTCTACTACAACCTTTTTTATATGCGGAACACTTTCAAGCACTTCAATTGATTTTTCAACTGTAATTTCTTTAATGATTTCCGTCTTTCCCGCAATTATTATTGAAGGCTCAACAACGATTTCCGGAGTAACTTTTTTCCTTTCCGGGTTTATTTCAGTCGGTAGCGGAGTTTTTTTTTCCATGTTTCCCGATGAAAGTGCAGATACTGCACTGTGCATATAACACAATTTCAGAATGGCAAGCTCAACATGCAATCTTTTATTTTTGCTTGTTCTGTAATTTACGTCTGCACCATTTAAAATATCTAATCCGGTTAAAAGAAAGGATGAGGTTATAACCGAAGCCTGATCTTTATATCTCTCTGTTAAATTTTCGCTGATCTCTAGTAAATGTATAGTTAATTCATCCTTGCACATTAAAAGATTTCGAAAATGTTCTGCAAGTCCATTTATGAAAGTATCGCCTTCAAATCCTTTATTTACAACTTCATTATATAATAACAAACACGCAGAAACATCTTCAGATGCAAATGCATTTGTAATTTTGAAATAATATTCATAATCGAGAATATTTAAATTTTCAATTACGTCTTTTGCAGTTATCTTTTTTCCTGAGAAACTGGTTATCCGATCAAAAATACTCAATGCATCCCGCATGGCACCGTCTGCCTTTTGAGCTATTAAATGCATAGCCTCCGCATCACAATCTACTCCCTCATTTTTGCAAATGATATCCAGTTGTTTTGTCATATGTTTGATCTTGATCCTGTTAAAATCAAAGATCTGGCAGCGACTTAAAATGGTAGGAATGATCTTGTGTTTTTCGGTGGTTGCGAGAATAAATTTTACATATGGAGGAGGTTCTTCCAGCGTTTTCAGAAACGCATTAAATGCACTTGAACTCAACATATGCACCTCATCAACAATGTATATCTTATACTTTCCAGCCGCCGGTGCATATCTTACTTGTTCCACCAAACTGCGTATATCCTCCACCGAGTTATTGGAGGCCGCATCTATTTCATGAATATTAAAAGAAGCATTTTCATTGAAGGAAGTGCAACTTCCACAATTATTACAAGCCTCACCATCGGAAGTGATATTTTCGCAATTGATAGTTTTTGCCATTATACGGGCACAGGTTGTTTTTCCAACTCCCCTCGGACCGCAAAACAAAAAGGATTGCGCCAAATGGTTGTTTTTGATGGCATTTTTAAGCGTAATCACCACCTGATCCTGCCCTATCACATCATCCCAGGAAGCAGGCCTATATTTCCTTGCAGATACTACAAAACTTTGCACGGGTTAAAGATAGTAATTTTGCCTCGTATGAAAAACCGCTTTGTGACATAATTTTTACCGGAAAAAAATTTCAATTCACGTTTCAGGGTATTCAAAACGCTAATTTTACAAATAAGTCCTTGAACAACAGGAATTTCATGTCGTCGCAAAATTATATGCATATCATTCAATATTGGATAAGGCAAATTATTTTTGTTTACTTGTTTATTTATGTAAATCCATCGTTTGGACAAAATTTGATCGAAAATGGCGATTTTGAAAATTATTCCACATGTCCGGACGCCACTTCGCAAATTTCTTATGCTGAAAATTGGTTCGATGCCACAGCTGCAACTTCCGATTATTTTAATATTTGTGATACGACAAATATTGTTTCTATGCCTTCAAATTTTATGGGATTTCAGCAAGCACAATCAGGCTTTGCCTATGCCGGTATTTTTGTCGCACAAACAGGTGGACCTGTATATAGAGAATATCTTGAAACGGAATTTACATCAACACTAGTTGCCGGAATGCCATATGCTCTTACCTTTTATGCCAATGTTTCAGATCTGAGTTCCTGCAAACCAAATTCAGTATGTGCATATATCTCATCTGAGATTATTTCTGATTATACAACAAATGGAATTCTGATGGAACCTGCTTATATAATTCAAACTATCTGTAGTGATCCGGAAAATTATTTTGATTCCATAACACAATGGGAAAAAATTTATACTTGTTTTCTGGCAAACGGTGAAGAGAAATTCATTACTGTAGGAAATAGTTACAGTGATTATTTTTCAGGTTGTTTCAGCGGGGATGGAGGATATAAAACTGCATATTTATACATTGATAATATTTCATTACAACCGTTGGAAGTTCAATCCGTTACCTTTGATACTACTATTTGCAAAGGAGGAAATGTTGTAATAAACGCTTCAGAATTGATAGAAGAACCCCAGAATAGTTTGCCTCATTACACCTGGAACGACGGATCTACAAGTCCTTTAAAAAATTTGTCGAATGAAGGTTCTTATACTGTATTAATTCAAAACGGATGTGTTACTGACACACTTAAGATAAATATCAATTTCGAAGTTGATTGCCCCGAAATATTTATGATACCGAACGCATTTTCACCAAATGCAGATGGCATTAACGATATGTTTAGAATTACGGAAGAAAATATTACAGTGCAACGATTTGATATTTACAACAGATGGGGAATAAAAGTTTTTGAAAGTACAAATGCAGCTATTGGTTGGGATGGGAAAATAAATGGCCATAATGCCGAGATGGGCGTTTATTTATATATTTTGGAATACAACACAAATATCACGGAAAATAAAAAAAGTAAAAAAGGATATGTGACTTTAATTTATTGAAATCAAATATCTTCAAATTCAGTAAATAACTACCTTTTTTACGGAAATTTTTTCTTCATTAATTATTTTCAGAGTATATATTGATGGTGGTAATTGCTTAAGTTCAATTTTTGTTTTGAG
>JAYSYX010000397.1:0-6940 GCA_043727235.1 Bacteroidota bacterium | reverse complement strand
AAATTGATAAATCACACTTGATTAATTCCTATCCCGAAATAAAAGGAATAAACGACGACCTTTTAAAATTGAATATATCTGTTGTTGCAATTTCCGTTGAAAAAAATAAGAAAAAACATATTGAAAGGCTAAACGAAAAATTAGTTTTGGAGGAAGGATTGAATAAAGTTAAAATCATAATTTATGTCGACCATCTGGTGGAAGTAAATGATATGGCCGTGGTTACCTGGAATTTCTCCAATAATATTGACCCTAAACGGGATATTTTTATTTTACCTGATACAGGCTCAGGCATATCACATTGTGCGATAGATGGTACGAGAAAAACAAAAGGTTTTGATGATTTTTTCAGGCCTTGGCCCAATGTGATAATCATGGATGAGAAAACGATAAATACTATTGATGAAAACTGGGCTCGGCTCGGATTGGGAACATTTATCGAATCTCCTTCACATAAGTACAAACGACAGGTTATTGGGATCGGTGCGACTGTTGAAGAAGGGTGATTAAAATCATTTAATTTGATTTTTTTACAGGAAAGTAAGTTCAACCGATAGATGCCCTTCTTTTAGTCCCCCGGCCACATATTTATTTTAATAACATTAACTGCCCTGTCTAGTTTATCCGAATGGGAGGGGATTGCCCTGTCATGAAACCCCAATTTTTGTGCACTAATTTGAATATCGATTGTTCTACTTTTGTAAAAGTTCTTAAAATTCTATGTATCGCACACGCTTAACCAAATTTTTTACGATACAACTTTTTAAATGCAGAAATGGATTTCCTCCTTAATGATCCTGATTTGCACACACAACATTCTTGAATCACAGCTCTGTATTGATGGCCGCTTTACTGAGGTTAATTATTTTACCGACGACGAGATAATTTTCGATACCGATGTATCGTATGGATTAGCTAACGATTGGTATTTTGATATACCGGCTCCTTTATTAAATACATTCAACATTGCATATCCTGCTTTTGGGTCTGACCCATTAGAGAAAAGACCATTGGTAGTATTAGCCCATGGTGGTGGGTTTTGGGGTGGTGAAAAGGAAAATATGGACTATATCATTAAGCAACTTGCACAAAAGGGCTACGTTGCGGTTTCTGCCAATTATCGCAAAGGTTGGGATGCTTATGGTGATCCCGAGGACTGCGATGGTGACGGTATTTCAATGTATCAGGCAATTTATAAAGCAATGCAGGATTTACAGGCCAGTGTCCGGTATCTTGCAGAAAATGCCGATACCTATGGAATTGATACCTCCTGGATATTTTTAGGCGGCCAAAGCGCAGGAGTTTATGCTATGATGAATAGTATATATATTACGCAGGAAGAATGGGATTCTATGTTCCCGGAACACGCCGCATTATTTGGCAGCCTTAATAGTGCAACAAATGATATTGAAATAAATTATACTATAAAAGGGTTTATCAATTTTTGGGGTGGTATGATAGATACGGCATTTATAGATGAAAATGATGTATTGCCAACCATTAGTTTTTTTGGTACTGAAGACGAAATTGTTCCACCTTACGAAGGTAATTTTCAAGGCTGCGAACAATACGCTTATGTTTATGGTTCAGCGTCTATTAGCGAAAAACTTAATAGTTATAATATTTGCAATGTTTTACATAAACGGGAAGGATATGGTCACGAAACTTATGAAGATGATTACGTTATCGGAAATGCAGCTTGTTTTATGAAATCTATTTTTTGTGATGATTGTTCCGTTTATGAAGTTGAATATCAACTGGCCGCTTGCGGAGATGTGATCGCGAATGAGATTGTTGGATCATACGGATTGGCTGTAAAGGTTTACCCTAATCCTGCTGATAAATATGTAGTGGTAGAAACTGCCGATCCACTGGAATCCACTTTTACATTAGATCTTTATAATGTTGTGGGTAATAAGATTCAGGTTTCCTATACGAGTGCAGGCCACACCGTAATTCTGCAAACTGAAAGTATTCCAACAGGTATCTATTATTTCACTTTGCAAAGTGGTTACATTCATACTTCCGGTAGTTTTATCATCAATAAATAAAATATTAAATTTAGAAAATATATTAAGTTGGGTATTAATTACCCAACTTTTTTTTATACAATTTTTGTTTGAAATATTTTTGTCACGCTATTGTAAAATTCATTTTAATTACTTTTTATATCGTCCCAATACCGATCGGTATTCTGCAATTAATTAATTATTGAGTCAATTTGGTGAACAAGATTCGAAATAGTATGCATAGGAATAAATATGGTATATATTTTGAACATAAAACAAAATGAGGAAGTTCTTAATTATTATTGTTCTTCCCTTGTTTACACATACACTTCATGCACAAATTTCAGATTATTGCACACCCGAACGCTTTGGACCGGATCCTGTTTTTGAGGCCTACGACATTGAAGTAATTAATAATATTCCATATGGGCTTGCCGACTTCTGGTATGATGGAAATGCTGTTCCACAATTAAATTCTTTTGATATTGCATTTCCTTCTTCTGCTGCTGACGATCTCGAAAAAAGGCCTTTTATCGCATTATTTCATGGCGGCGGTTTTGCTGTTGGAGATAAAACTAAACTTACCAATTTCATGATGGAAATGGCAAAACGCGGATATGTTGCAGCTACCTTTAATTATAGATTGGGATGGAATACCGGCGGTGTCGAACCCTCCTTTTGTCTCGGCGATCCGGAATCACTTAGTGGTGCTTATTATAGGACCAGTCAGGATATAAATGCTGCAATGCGCTATCTCACCTATCATGCAAATGAATATGCTATTGATACATCCATGATGTTTATAGGTGGTCAAAGTGCTGGTATGATGGGTGTAATGACTAATATTTTCATGTCACAGGAAAATATTAATCAACTTTTTCCGGGTTTAGAAAATAAATATGGTAGTTTATATTCTTCAACAAATGATATTGACATAAATTTTTCTGTTAAAGGAATAATAAATATGTGGGGAGCAATTCCGGATACTTCATTTATTAACAACAATAAAAATATTCCCATAATTAATTTTTTTGGAGAAAGGGATAATATCGTGCCACCGGTTTCAGGTCCTGTGCAGGATTGTTATAGTCCGAATGAATATTTTACAGTTTATGGGGCGGTTTCAATTTATAACAGGCTTACCAATCAAGGGAAATGCAGTATTTTACACAGGCACCAAACTGCAGGTCACGAGGCTTATCTCGATGAATTTACTGTGCCTCAATCGGCGTGTTTTTTAAAAAGTATTATTTGTGATAATTGCACCTCAGGAGAATATTTAAATGATATTGCCTCTTGTGAACAACTTGTACCAATTGATGAAAATGCGGTCCTAGAAAATATAACTGTTTTCCCAAATCCGGCAACAGAGACACTAAATATTGAAATTGGGATAATTTCTTTAACTGGTGATCCGATTCTGGAGATTTTTGATGCAATTGGCCAAAGGGTTCCGGTTGATTATAGTGCAAGTGGTTCCCATATTAGCCTGAATGTTTCGGGAATGCCTGCAGGAATATATATTGGCCGTTTAAAAGTTGTTGATAGTATCGGGGAATTCAGATTCGTTGTTAAACAAAAATGAATTTTTCGAACATTCTCCTTACCTTTATGTTTAGAATCAATCTAAACAGACAGCCAGGTGCCAAATATTCAGTTACTTATTGCAGAGACCCAGTACCTTATTCTTGAGGGATTGAAGTCTATCTTCAGCAGGTATTCTGAAATTACAGTTTCTCAGGAGATAAGCAGCAAAGAGGAGCTGTTTACTACCTTGCATATTACAACCCCGGATATTGTAATAATCGACCCATTAAACCTCGAAAATTTCAGAATAGATGACATCAGCACAATTGAAACAATTTGTCCGGGCACCCGCATCCTGATCATCACCGACATTAATAACACAGAGGTGGTGCATAGAATTGTGGAGACCGGGGTAAAGGGTTATCTCACCAAAACATGCGATGAAAAGGAGATCATTGCTGCGATCTATGCTTTGATGCGAGGGGAAAAAATGTTCTGTTATAAGGTAGTGAATATTGTAATGGATGGAAAAATTCCTGCTGTTGAAAATTGCGAAGCGGCATTATTATCAGAAAGGGAAATTGAGATAATCCGCCTTATTGCCAATGGGTATACTACACGTCAGATAGCTGATGCTTTGTTCCGTAGTTTTCATACTATAACTACACATCGCAAAAATATTATGAAAAAACTGGGTATCAATTCCAGCTCGGAGTTGCTGGTTTTTGCAATGAATACCGGCTTGATACAATCGAGAGAGCAACTTATCGCCTCCAAATAACATCATCCTATTGATTGCCTATAATTATCTTTACATTTTAGGCTTGCGAACAAGATGAATGTAAAAACCATACGCTGGGTAATCTTATTGGGAATAATTGCGATAATAACTGTGATCCTTTCACAGGTATTTTGGATCCGCAAGGGGTTATTGATCAATCAATCCAATTTTGAAACTGCCGTTACACTCTCGCTTGAACAAATTGCAGCAAAAATTGAAATTGCCAATCATGGAAAAAAGCTCACAGAAAAACCTGTGATACGTATTTCGCCTCATTCCTATATTGTAAATATTGAGGAAGAAATTGATCTCAATCAGTTGGATTTTTACATACGTAACGAATTTTCTAATCCCTTTCACAAAGTAGATTTTATTTATCAGGTATATGAAACCACCAGAGATGTGTTAGTATTTGAAGAAACTGTTTCGGGAGAAATAAAAAATTCAACCATAGTTTATCCTACCAATTTGCCAGTCCTAACGGAATCCAAATATTATTTTAAAATGAATTTTCCGGAAAGACCTGTTGTAAATTCAGTTATGTTATTTGTTTGGACAACATCATTAATTGCACTAACAATAGTGTTGGTATTTTTTGGATTTACACTTGATGTTATTTTTCGTCAGCGCAGATTAAGTGAATTTCAAAAGAATTTTATCAATAATCTTGCTCATGAATTTAAAACACCTATATCAACAATTGGAATTTCGGCAGATGTAATTACAGATCCGGAAATCATTAATGAACCGGAGCGGTTGAAAAATTATGCGAATATCATTAAAAATGAAAATACGAGATTGACAGGTCAGGTGAGTAAAATTTTGGAACTTGCAAAACTTGAAAATGATGAACTTGTTTTGAATTATGAAAAATTTTATTTGAATGAAGTTTTGTCGGAGATTATTCATTCTTTTAAAGTGCGTATTGAAGAAAATGAAGGATCAATTACCACCGAATTTAATGCCAAACCCGATCTTATAGAAGCGGATAAAGTGCATTTGCAAAATGTGATCAACACTCTGTTGGATAATGCTCTAAAGTATAATGATAAAGTGCAGGAAATAACAGTGATGACCGCCACCGACGACAATGGAATTTTTATTTCCATCAGCGATAATGGAATTGGTATCCCTAAAGAATTCCACAGAAAGATTTTCGAAAAATTCTTTCGGGTTCCAACCGGTAATGTCCACAATGTAAAGGGTTATGGCCTGGGATTGAACTATGTTAAAATGATTGCGAAAGCCCACAAATGGCGCTTGCGTGTTGATAGCGAATTAAATAAAGGAAGTATATTTACACTCATAATACCACAATAAATAACACATGGAAATTAAAAGCCCTAAAATTTTATACGTTGAAGATGATGTGAATCTTGGATTTGTTACCAAAGATAATCTTCAAAAAAAAGGATATGATATCACCCTTTGTCAGGATGGATTGGAAGCCGCACAAACCTTTACTCAGCAAAAATTTGATCTCTGTATTCTGGATGTGATGTTGCCCAAAATTGATGGATTTGCTTTAGCTCAAAAGTTCAGGGATAAGGATAAAAACGTCCCAATATTATTTCTCACAGCAAAATCAATGTTGGAAGATAAATTGCAGGGATTTAAAATTGGCGGAGATGATTATGTTACCAAACCCTTTAGTATTGATGAACTTGTTTTAAAAATAGAAGTATTTTTAAAACGGAGTAAAGTATTTGCAACTAATGTTGAAGAAAAGAATATTTATCCCATAGCAGGTTACGAATTTGATTTTAAAGAACTCACACTTAAAAATAAAACCAATACATATACTTTAACATTGCGCGAAGCTGAATTACTCCGCATGTTAACCCTCAACAGAAATCAGGTTGTGCGCAGAGAATCAATTTTACATCAGGTTTGGGGTGAGGATAATTATTACATTGGCAGAAGCCTTGATGTATTCGTTTCCCGGTTAAGAAAAATGTTTTCTGATGATGAAAATATTCAGATAGAAAATGTGAGAGGGGTGGGGTTTAAGTTTATTGTTAGGGAGAGTTTGCAAGGTTGACAGGGTTACAGAGTTGGCATGGTTTGCAGGGTTTAGATGGAGGAAATCCTTAAAGAAAAAGTATTTAGTAGTTAGTATATAGTAGTTAGAGTGCTCCGAGTGGAAGGAGGATAAAGATTGATGCTCTGTCGCTTTTGGCATTTACTAGCGGCATTCCGCCAGACCCGCAGCGTATCACCATTTGTTTAAATCAGAAAATTAATTGCACCAAAATAATTTATGATTCTTGGATATTTTGATTTTTTACGGGGTGAGGACACTGGCCTTGAGAAAACTGAGGCTCTCGCTCTCAGCGAGGGTCTCAGTAATGGTACAAACCTAACACTCCGAGTGACAGTCTCAGTAATGCTCCAACACTAAGCGTCTATCCAATTGATTAAACTTGAATATTAATTACTAAATATTAATTCACAAAAAATGATATTCTGATTTTTTCGAGGTGAGGACACTGTGGAGATTTAAAAAAATATCCGGAAAAATTAATTCCCCGGATATTAAAAATTATTTAATGATAGTGTAAAATTTACACTAAGCCTTGTGCTAACATCGCATCAGCAACTTTAACAAACCCACCGACATTTG
>JAYSYX010000396.1:0-19849 GCA_043727235.1 Bacteroidota bacterium | reverse complement strand
GATTTGTGAAAGTAATTTTTGATGCCAAATACGGTGAATTTTTAGGTGCGCATATGATAGGTGCAAATGTTACCGAATTAATTGCCGAAGTGGTTGTTGCTCGAAAATTAGAAACAACGGGACATGAAATAATTAAATCCATTCATCCGCATCCTACTATGAGTGAGGCGTTGATGGAAGCGGCGGCAGCGGCTTATGGTGAAGTAATACATTTGTAAGTTGAAAGTTTTGTTCTTGGCTAAATCATACCTGTTTCTTTCAATAGTAACAACAAATTTCCACTTGTAAGTAACATCTTTTTTGCGTATATTTGAACAGTGCCCAAACAGACAAAATATCATTTAGGAATTGAGATTGATAAGCTAACTAATAGCATATTTAACTGTATTTCTGGCGACAGTTTCCCCACAGATGTTCACCCAGTGACCAAAGCTGACTTGAAAAATATGACTAAGAAAAATGGTTGGCTTTTCAATTGGTCAAGTGAATTCAAACTATCAGATAGACAAATTTTTAAATTAACCATTCGGAATAACCCTGATATTATACAAGGACTTTTAAGCATAAGTGATTTCGGCGACCATTATTATTTACATCTTATTGAAAGTGCTGCTTTTAATATTGGACGTAATAAACTTTACGAAGGAGTTCCAGGAAATTTATTTGCTTTTACCTGTAAAATTTCGTGGGACAAAGGATACCAGGGTTTTGTTTCCTTCACCTCAAAGACAAAATTGATTGACCATTACGAGAAGATGTTGGGCGCAACTCATGTTGGCGGCCACAAAATGGTAATCTTCCCGAAGGACGCGTTGCAATTAATCAGAAAATATTATCCAACTTAAATTAAAAAGACAATGGGATACATTAAAGAACCAAAAGGTATTGACTTCGTAGTTGACCCGACACCCCTAACTCCAGAGGACAGAAAAAAAATTAGTGAAATCATCGCGTACTACAAAGTGACAGGCAAAAAAATGCCCATGAAGCATTCAAAACCTAGTATTGTAAATTCAAAAAGAAAAACGACTGCATAATAAGGATTTGGTGTCATTCGAACATAAGATTTAGTTTTCCAACTATATTATCAGCGTAATGAAGGAATGTGAAGAAAACTTTTCATGAATTATTATTACTTCATTCATACCAATATAATTTAATCTCCATATGCAAGATCAATTAATAGTTTATAGTGCTACTGAAATTAATTCACGTGTTCGCCATCGGCAGGGTGAAACCAAAATTGGTGATCTTGTTAAAACAATTTCGGAACCGGAAAATTGGGAAACTGAATTAAAAAATTCCGCTGCAAAATTTGTTGTTTTAGGATTACCTGAGGATATTGGTGTTCGTGCAAATTATGGTCGCGGGGGAGCTTATGCTGCGTGGAAACCGAGTTTGGATTTTCTGATTAATATGCAGAGCAATCAATTTTTATCGGGAGAAGAAATATTAATTCTCGGGCATGTGTATTTTGATGACTTAATGGAACTTGCCTCTGCATTAAATTTTAAATTAGAAGCTGATATAATTAAAGCGCGAAAATTAGTAGAGCAGGTGGATGCAAGAGTTGCAGATATTATTAAAAATATTATTTCCGCAGGTAAAATTCCAATTGTTATTGGTGGGGGACACAACAACGCTTATCCAATTATTAAAGGTGTAAGCACTGCAAATAATTCTATACCAATTAATGTGATAAATTGTGATCCTCACAGCGATATGCGTCCGACGACTGGAAGGCATAGTGGCAATGGATTTCATTTTGCCTTTGAAGAAAATTATATAGATAAATATGTGGTTTTCGGATTACATGAATCATATAATATCAGTTTCGCAATGGATATGTTTCGACAATATCCAAACAGATTAACATATGTTACCTACGATGATATTTTTGTAAGAGAATCCATTAATTATTACGATGCACTGCGTAATTGTTTCGATTTTTTTAGGGGAGATGATAATGCTGTTGGAATTGAAATAGATCTGGATTCTATTCAGAATGTTCCGGTAAGCGCAAGGACACCAAGCGGAATGTTACCTGTGGATGTGAGAAAATATGTTTGGTTTTGTGCGGAAAATCTGAATGCTGCATATCTACATATTGCCGAAGGTGCACCGGTGCTCGCACATAAACAAGTTGATAATAAAACAGGAAAACTGATAGCCTATATCATCACTGATTTTATCAAGGCCATGAATGCAAAAAATATTTAACATGAAAAATCTGATCAAACTGGAAGAGGTCGCTATGTTCTTATTAGCGGTGTTTTTATTTTATTGGCAACTTGATTTTAAGGGATGGTTTTTTTGGGCACTTTTATTATCACCTGATATAAGTATGCTTGGATATTTAATAAATACAAAAACGGGCGCTTTTACATACAACCTCTTTCACCATAAACTAACCGGAATTATTATTTACCTGATTGGGATCTACTTTACAAATGCAGAATTGCAGTTCGTTGGGTTGTTGTTATTCGCTCACAGCAGTATGGATAGAGTTTTTGGTTACGGATTAAAATTTCCTGATAATTTTCATAATACGCATTTAGGTAAGATTGGAAAAGCAAATAGGTAGGGAAGTTTGATGGAGACGATTACTTATAATGCCCTTCGAAGACATTCCAAAACAAATAGATCTTGCTTGCCGGTAAGACGGTAATTGCGGGAAGTAAACGGGAAGTAGTTTTCGGTGGAATGATATTTTAGTTTCTAATTAATATTTTTTTGCCACTAAGGCACAAAGTCACGAAGGTTACACGAAGTAATTTTCGGTGGAAAAATAGTTTGTTTTTTTATTAAATACTTTTAATGCTACACGAAGGAGGCTATCTATAATGCACCTCTAAAACATTCCCAAAAAAATAGATCTAGTTGGCCGGAAAGACGGTAATTGCGGGAAGTAAACTGGAAGTAGTTTTCGGTGGAATGATTTTTTAGTTTCTAATTAATATTTTTTTTGCCACTAAGGCACAAAGTCACGAAGGTTACACGAAGAGATTTTCGGCGGAATAATGGTTTAATTACTATTTGAATACTCTTAATGCCATACGAAGCGTACGAGGCACAAAGTTAACACAAAGTAATTTTAATGGGAATCGCAAATTAATTTACTGCTCTAAAATTTTTTTGCCACAATTTGGAGAATGGAAATTTGCGTTTTATCTTTGTGAATGAACGTTCATTCACTATGAAAACCAATCAAAAAGAACATATCGCAGATGTGGCCCTAAAGCTGTTTGCAGCCAATGGTTACGGTAATACTTCCATTTCAATGATCGCCAAAAAGGCAGATGTTGCGCAGGGACTGATGTATAATTTTTATTCGTCGAAAGACGATCTTCTGATTGAAATACTCAATCGGGGATTTGAAGTTATAAGGTTGTCGATGGAGCCCTATGCAAAAGAAAAAGATGCCAGGAAGGCTATTTCAAAACATATTGATTCCACTTTTGATCTTGTAGGGGAGAACAAAGAGTATTGGAAATTGTTTCACTCGATACGAATGCAGAATACCGTAAAACAATTTCTGGATGAAACTTATTACGCGAGTTTGCAGCTTATCCTTACAACACTTACACACAATTTCAAAAAAATGAAATATCCCAATCCGGCAGTGGAAGCAAAAATATTTTTCGCTACCATTGATGGCTTAGTAAATCATTACTTGATGAACGAGGAGGAATTTCCCCTCAAAAAAATAAAAAAACATCTCATTCAAAAATATACTATATGAATAATGATTGGTTGGACACTAAAGAATATCCCTTCGCACATAAATACTTCGAAGTAAACGGAGCGAAAATGCATTACCTTGATGAAGGAGTTGGTGAAATACTTTTATTTGTGCACGGCACTCCCTCCTGGAGTTTTGAATTTCGCAATGCCATAAAAATTTTATCGAAGAATTTTCGCTGTATTGCTGCGGACCATATTGGGTTTGGGCTGAGTGACAAACCGTCTGACTATGATTACAGCACACAAAACCATTCAGCCATGCTCGGCAAATTTATCGATCATTTACAGATCAAAAATTTTAATTTATTGGTGCATGACTTCGGCGGGCCGATCGGATTAAATTATGCAGTGGAGCATCCTGAAAAAATAAATAAACTTATAATTTTAAACACCTGGTGCAGAAGCATTAGTGCCGAACCGGAATTTAAAAAAATGAAGGCAATTTTAGGTAGTCCGCTATTGCCATTTTTATATAAACAATTCAATTTTTCGCCCAAATATATTTTACCTGCAGCATATGGTGAAAGGTCGCGGTTAACAAAGGAAATTCATCAACAATTTTTGAAACCATTTTCAAAATCATCAGAAAGAAATGGAACGGTCGCCTTTGCTAAATCACTGTTAAAGGATCAGGATTGGTTTGAAAGTATTTGGAATAAGTTGGATCGAATTTCCACGAAACCAGTTTTATTAATGTGGGGGATGAAGGATCAGTTTATTACGGAGAAATATTTAATTGGTTTTGAGGAAAAATTTATTAATAATATAGTTGTGCGTTATGAGGACGCGGGGCATTTTGTTTTGGAGGAGAAGAGTATGGTGGCTGCGGTGGAGATTGAGAGGTTTCTTGGATTGTAATACTACAACCAACTGTGTCCCCACAGTGTTACCCGAAGGGAACTCTGAGGCTTCGGAGGATGAATTGTAATGGGTAAATAAATAAGTCCCGATATAGAATTTCGCTGCAGAGTTTCCGAAGGGACTCTGCAGCAGATGACCATGAGGTATCAACTTAGACTTGAACATTTGATCTCCGCATCCACAGAGTTCGCTGCGCGTAACTCTGTTGGGAAATAATTAATCAACATTATCATGCAAAAAAGAATTGTTCTTTTTCAATTCAGGGCCGTTTTCGCTGTCTACGATATTGTATTTCGAAACATTTATCTCTTTTGCATCCGGAGTTTCTTCCAATTCAACATTGCGGCGTAAATAGGCAGGAACTTTTTCTAATTCTTCCAAATTGTTATTGCCCAATTTCATGCTCATGCCTTTCAGGCGGTTGATCCTGTCGGAACTCTGATTATTTACCACTCCCATTTTATCCTCATTTGTAATAAAGGATTTTGGTTCCGGTTTTTGTTCTACGGGTTTTATCTCCTGTTTATTTATTACAGGTTCAATAAATGGTTCACGTGTTTCTTTTTTTATTTCGAAAAAAGGTTCTTCTTTAATTACAGGAGTTTCTATTTTTTCTTCAGGAATTTCAGATATCACCTCTTCCGCTTTAATTTCTGCAACTATTTCATTAGTATTTTGCTCCTCATTAATAGTAAGAAATTCTGTTTCTTCCGCAACAATTTCTGTAATAGGTTCCTCCTTTGCAATAATAGGTTTCTGTTCGTTAATAAGTTCCTCAATTTCCTCCTCAACCTTTAAATCCGGAACACCATACATCCCAAAATCGAAACTGAACTGACGGGGATTAGTATCCTCTTCCTTTTTTATTTTTTTTTCTTCCGGTTTATTATCGCTTTTTAATTGAATGGAAAATTCTTCCGAATCTTTTACCTGCACATCCTCTTCCTTATCATTATGTGTAGGCTCCAGCATTTTATTTAATAAAGCATTTGTATCGATATGCGTTATTTTATAGGTGCTTTCTTTTACTCTGCGACTGCGTTCTTCAATGGTCTCAAATCCTGTTGCAATTACGGTCACCATTAATTTATCACCAAGAGTTTCGTCAGTGCAATTTCCCCAGATAATATCACAATCATTACCAGCAGCTTCCTGAACAAAATCGGTTATTTCCGCAATTTCATCCATCAATACCGGTTTAACTCCGGAAGAAATATTTAATAATATATTTCTTGCTCCACGAATATCATTGTCATTTAACAATGGCGATTCCAACGCATCTTTAACAGCATTAATGGCACGATCATCTCCTTCCGCACTTCCGGAACCCATAATTGCCAATCCACTATCGCGTAAAACTGTTTTTACATCTTCAAAATCGACATTCACATAACCGGGAACAGTTATGATTTCTGCAATACCTTTTGCAGCAGTTGTTAAAATATCATCCGCTTTTGCAAAGGCATCATTCCATGCAAGATTGCCGAACATGTCGCGCAATTTATCGTTGGAGACAATTAAAATTGCATCCACAAAATGTTTTAATGTTTCCAGACCTTCATGTGCCTGCGATTTTCTTCTTTTACCTTCAAATCCAAAAGGAACTGTTACAATTCCGATTGTAAGAATTCCCATTTCCTTTGCAAGTTTCGCAATAACCGGTGCACCACCGGTTCCGGTTCCACCGCCCATTCCTGCAGTGATAAAAACCATCTCGGTATTTTTTTCGAGTAAGGCTTTTATTTCCTGCAGACTTTCCATAGTAGCCTGTTGGCCAACACTCGGATGAGAACCTGCTCCCCTGCCCTTTGTAAGACTTGGTCCCAATTGAATTTTATTTGGAACCGGGCTCATTTCCAAAGCCTGGTGGTCTGTATTGCAGATCACAAAATTTACATCCTTAATTCCCTGCATGAACATGTGGTTTACAGCATTAGATCCGCCACCGCCTACACCTATTACCTTGATTATGGATGATTGTTCTTTTGGTACGTCGAAATACATTGTGAAATATTTATTAGTTTGTTAATTTATTAATTTGATAATTGAATGCTCCGGAGGATATTTATTTTTCTACCAGAGAATTTATTTAATATTTAAGTTTGACAATTACTATTTATAATTTTAATTATTCATTCCCTTCCACAGAGTTCCCTGCGGGTAACTCTGTGGGGACACAGTTTTTATTTAAAATCAGAAACGTCATCTTCTTCGAACCATTTTTTAGTATTCGATAACATACTTTTCAGCCAACCTGGTTTTGCATTTTTGCGATCTTGATCGGGGGTTTCGGATTCCTGATCACGCATTTCATTTTCTACTGCAACATCCACCGAATTATTTTGCATCGCATTGTGCATCACATTTTCAGGAACAGCAATTTTAACTTCTTGTTTTGGATTTATATTTTCAGTTGTTTCTTCGAAATTTCTGAAATTTCTATCATCACAACCTTTTAAAATTAAACCCACAGCAGTTGCATACATTGGATGACGAATATCTTCCACTTTTGATTTAGAAATATGTTCTGTAGGATAACCCACGCGAGCATCCATTCCGGTAATATAGGATGCGAGCTGAACCAAATGTTTTAATTGTGCTCCACCACCTGTAATTACAATTCCGCCAATCAATTTTTTGTGATGTCCGGATAATTTAATTTCGTAATACACGTGCTCCAGAATTTCCTCCATTCTTGCCTGAATTATTCTTGCAAGATTTTCAACCTTTATTTCTTTTGGTTCACGTCCTTTTAATCCAGTGATGGAAATAATTTCATTATCTTCTGTTTCCGTAGCAAGAGCAGAACCGAATTTAATTTTTAATATCTCTGCCTGGTTTTTCATGATCATACAACCTTCCTTAATATCCTCGGTGATAATATTTCCACCCAAAGGAATAACGGCAGTATGTCTGATAATCCCATCCTGAAAAATTGCAATATCCGTGGTTCCACCACCAATATCCACTAAAGCAACACCGGCTTCTTTTTCTTCCTCACTTAATACTGATTCAGATGATGCCAATGGTTCGAGCACAAGATCAATAACTTTTAATCCGGCTTTTTCCACGCATTTAAAGATATTTTTTGCCGCGGCAATCTGTCCGGTGATGATATGGAAATTCGCCTCGAGGCGCACACCACTCATACCGATAGGATCTTTAATTCCCTGTTCCCCATCAACAATAAATTCTTGTGGTAAAACGTGAATGATCCGATCGCCCGGTGGTAAAACCAATTTATGCATATTGAGTACCATCTGATCAATATCATCCATGGAAATCTCATTTTCTGCATCGTTGCGTGTAAAAATGTCGCGATGTTGCAAACTTTTAATATGCTGACCTGCAATTCCGACATATACATCGCGAATTTCAACTCCGCTTTTTTCACGTGCTTCCTGCACTGCAAGTTTAATTGCTTCTACGGTTTTATCAATATTGGCAACCACACCGCGCATAACTCCAAAAGAATCAGCTTTTCCCATTCCGAGAATCTGTATCTTGCCGTTATCTGCCATTTGTCCTACGATAACACAAATTTTTGTTGTGCCGATGTCGAGACCTGTAATTATTCGATTGCTGTTGTTCATAGTTGCATTTTTTTATCACAAACAACCTGACCTTTATAGTCAAGTTTAATAGTTTCATATTTTTCCCAACCCATATAATTCAATCCCTCTTTATAAAATATTTCGAGTTTATTGAATTTTTCCTGCATCTCATTAATTCCTCCAAACTCAATTTTATGATCACCCAACTTCGGAATTAAAATAAATTCGCCATTATCAGCGACGAAGATCTGTTCGATCTGGGCATTCCAGAAAGTATTTGCATGAATAAAACGCGATAATTCGAGCACGTTTTTAAGCACCTGAGTTTCTATCATATTTGAGTTATAAGTGCCTTCTTTAATGTTTCCGGTAACAACAGGAACACGACTCGTAAATTTAGCGCTGATAGGCATCTTATTTCCTTTTTCAGTGATATAATAATTCACACCACTGCTGTTAATAACTCTTGCAAGTGGTTGTTTCTGTACAATATTGATATGTAATTCACCATTTGCATCCAACCAACTTTCTGCATCTTGAACAAAATCATTTTCTTCAATTACTTTTTCAATTCGACCAACTGCTATATTTTTAATTCTGTCGCCTTTAACTGAATCGCCAAAAGATTCAATTAAAAGTAATTTTATGTCCGATTCATCCAGAAAAAAGATATCCTTATCGTGATCTATCAAAATATCTACCTTTCCGCACACCACAGCTTCTTGTTTTTTAGAATTAAAAGAGGTTAACAATATCAATCCCGTAACACAAGTAAGTATCAGCAGAAAACCAAAAACGCGAAATAGTTTCTTTTTTAAACTCATGATGTGGAATTTATGATTTCAGCAATAGGTTTTATCATTTTATCAATGTCGCCAGCACCAATGGTACAAAGGATTTCAAACTCATTTTCTTTAATATAAGATAATAGTTCTTCTTTGTTTAAAATTATTTTGTTGGGATTTTTTATTCTGCTTAAAATAATATCTGCCGTAACTCCTTCAATTGGTTCTTCCCTTGCAGGATAAATTGGCATTAAAATGACCTCATCGGCAAGATCAAGACTTGCGGCAAATCCATCAGCAAGATCTCTTGTCCTGGTAAAAAGATGAGGCTGAAAAATTGCAGTGATCTTCTTATCCTTATAAATGGCACGAAGACTCAGCAAAAACATTCTTATTTCTTCCGGGTGATGCGCATAATCATCTATGTAAACAGTTTTAAGATTTGATGCGACTAATTCAAATCGGCGATATATTCCTTTGAAGGAGTTAAGGGAATCTGAAATATTTTCATTTGAAATTCCCAATTGCAATGCAACAGCAACAGCCGCCACCGAATTTTCAATATTATGTATTCCGGGATATTTAAGTGTATAACGAATTCCATTGTTTAATTCCACTTCACTTCCGGTTAATGTTATTTTATATTTGGAAACTGAAATATCTGCCTCTTTATTTTCCAAAGCATACTGTGTAACATGATGCTCCAAAAATGGAATTATGGGTAATCCGGCCTTAATTATAATTTCTCCGCCTATTTCTGTTTTATTGGCAAATTCAATAAATGCCTTTTCCACTTCCGCCTGTGTTCCATAAATTTCGAGATGATCGGAATCCACTGCGGTTACAACGGTAATATTCGGAAATAATCGCATGAATGATCTGTCGTATTCATCAGCTTCAGCAACCATTACATCATTTTCTCCATGCACGAAATTGGAATTGAAGTTGGAACAAATTCCCCCCAAAAAAGCAGTGCAATCGTATCCTGAATTTTTTAATATCCAGGTTATCATTCCGGAGACAGTTGTTTTTCCATGTGAACCGCTGACAGCTATTGTAAATTTATCGCGGCTCAACATTCCCAATACTTCAGAACGTTTAAATAAAGGATAATTATTGGTAATGATATAATTTAATTCCGCATGATTTTTAGGAATTGCCGGTGTATAAATAACCAGTTCAGCATCCTTATCTACAAGATCAATATTATCTTCAAAATGAATATTTATTCCTTCTTTTTGCAATTGATCTGTCAGATTCGTAGGTGTGCGATCGTAACCCGATACTTTTGCTCCCCGCAAATTAAAATAACGTGCAAGTGCGCTCATACCGATTCCTCCGATACCTACAAAATACACATTTTTAATTTTATCCAATTGCATTATCACAAATAATTAATTTTTACTCATCATTTTAAAAACCTCTTCCACAATTCTTTCCGCTGCATCGGGAATTGCAAATCCCTTTATATTTTCTGATAATGTTTTTCTTTTTGATTCGTTATTCAACAAGTTTATAGCTGCAGTAACCAATTCATTTTGTGCTGATTTATCACTAATATGAATTGCAGCCTCTCCACGAACAAGTGCCATTGCGTTTTTTGTCTGATGATCCTCGGCAGCGGATGGAAATGGAACCAGAATAACAGGTTTACCAACAAGACATAATTCTGAAATTGCAATTGCGCCTGCCCTTGAAACAATTACATCGGCAGCAGCATAGGCATGATCTATATTGGTAATAAAATCAAAAACTTTTACATTGTCGTACCCCTTTGCTGCAGATTTACACTCATCAAATAATAAGGAACCTGTTTGCCACAAAACCTGAATATTTGCCTCACGCAATTCATGTAACCCTGCTTTCACACAATTATTTAAAGTTCTGGAACCTAAACTTCCTCCAACCACCAATAATATTTTACTATCCAGATCGAGATCAAAATCCTTGCGTGCTTTTTCCGGTTTAACATTGCATAAAATAATGTTCTGACGAACCGGATTTCCTGTTTTAACTACTTTTTGAATAGGAAAATATTTATCCATCCCATCGTATGCCACACAAACTTTTTTTGCCTTTCGCGATAAAATTTTATTGGTAACTCCGGGATAAGAATTCTGCTCCTGAATTAAAGCCGGCACTCCATTTCTTATTGCTGCATTTAATGCCGGTCCGCTCGCAAAACCTCCTGTACCTACTGCTACGTCAGGTTTAAATTTTCGCACAATTGCACCTGATCTGAAATAACTTGATATTAATTTAAATGGAAAACTAAAATTGCGCATATCTAATCCGCGATGAAATCCGCTTATCCATAATCCCTCAATTTTATATCCTGCCTTTGGAACCTTCTCCATTTCCATTTTATTTTCCGCACCAACAAATAATATATCAGCATCAGGTTCTCTCCTCCTGATCTCGTTGGCTATAGCAATCGCAGGAAAAATATGTCCCCCTGTTCCACCGCCGCTGATTAATATTTTAATTGGTTGTTTCATGTTTTTTTGCCACTAAGGCACTAAGGCTCTAAGTTTTCACAAAGTTTAAATGGTTTGTTTTTAATTGTTTTTTTCCTATACCTTTTTATTTAATCAAAATTTTCAATTAGTATTAAAATTTTATTCCACCGATAATTCCTTCGTGTACCTTCGCGCCCTTCGCGTCTTGGTGGCCTCGCCATCCGCCGTTTAAGGACGTAGGACCTAGGACGTAGGACATAGGAAAACAGAACTACATACTGTAACACTTATCACCTCCGCATCATTTATCATAAAATTCATTCCTCCTCTAACAGAATTTCTTCCTCACTTTCCTCCAATTTCGCCGAATCCTTTTCTTCCTTCACTTCTATTTCGCGACTCACACTTAATATTATTCCTATACTTAAACTGGTAAACCAGAGTGATGTTCCTCCCATGCTTACCAATGGTAATGTTAATCCTGTAGTTGGAACCAAATGCACTGCTACCGCCATGTTTGCGAAGGCTTGAATTGTTAAACACAATCCTAATCCCACGGCGAGTAAGGCACCAAAACTGCTCGGTGCTTTTATCACTATTTTAATGCAGCGATATAATAAAACGAGATATAAAAAGATAAAAACAACAGCACCAAATAATCCATACTCTTCAATTATAGTTGCAAAAATAAAATCGGCGTAAGGATAAGGTAAAATATCTTTTTGAGTAGAATTTCCGGGCCCCACACCTAAAATTCCACCCTGAGCTATTGCGATCTTTGCCTGTTCCACCTGAAATTCTTCATCATCATCTCCCCCATTTATAAAACTTTCCACCCGTGTATTCCAGGTTCCTAAACGACCAACATCCGGTAATAAATAAGACAAACCAATTACAATTCCGAGTAAAACTATTCCGGCACCAATAGTGAGCATGATGTATTTAAAATTAACACGACCAACAAACATTAAAACGATGCAAGTAAAAAATAATACACTTGCCGTTGATAAATTTTCAGGTAATATCAATGCACAAATAATTGCAATTGGCAAAATAACAGGAACAAATGCCTCTTTAAAAGAATCTACTTTGTCCTGCGTTTTAGATAATATCCTTGCAGTGTACATTATCAATGCAAACCGTGCAAGATCTGAGGTTTGAAAGGTCAGATTTATTACGGGTAATGTTATCCAGCGTGAAGCATCATTTACTTCCGGTGCCAGGAACATGGTATACAATAAAGCTGGAACCGAGATCCATAATAATATTTGAGCAATACGACTATAATATTTAAATGGAATTAGATGACTTAAATACATCAAAAAAATTCCGAATATTAAAATTGTTGTGTGTTTGATAAGATAATACTCTGTATTACCACCGGCAGATTTATATGCAAGTGTTTCCGTGGAACTATATACTGCGAGTATAGAGAACACAGAAAGCACAAAAACGACCAACCAAATATAGCGGTCGCCTTTTACTTTACTTAACATATATGTTACCGGCTGACTCATTAATTCTTTATTGAAATGTTTAATTTATAATTCTTTTACTCTTGCTTTAAATTGTCTTCCTCTGTCTTCAAAATTTTCGAACAGGTCGAAGGATGCACATGCCGGAGATAATAAAACAACATCTCCGTTATTGCCCAGACGGTACGCCATTTCCACGCAGTCTTTCATACTTTCCGTATTTACTAAAATATCAACCAGTTTACCAAAAGCTTCGTGAATTTTTGTATTATCGGCACCGAGACAAACAATTGCTTTCACTTTTTTTCTCACAAGATCTGTGATGTGAGAATAATCATTGCCTTTATCAATTCCGCCAGCGATCCAGATAACAGGATTGTTCTGGTTTTCCAATGCGAACCATGTACTGTTTACATTCGTTGCTTTCGAATCGTTGACAAAAGAGATGCCGTGTACTTTTGCAACGAATTCGAGGCGATGTTCGAGGCCTTGAAAATCCATCAGACTTTCGCGAATTGTTTCGTTCTTAATTTCCAATGCCTTTCCTGTAATGGCCGCCGCCATTGAGTTGTATTGGTTGTGTTTACCTTGTAGCGCTAGTTCGTTGATGGTCATGTTAAATTGGTTTTGGTTGAGTTGAATATTTAGAGTGTCACCGGATATCCATCCTCCTTCTCCTGAACGGTCATTCAGTGTAAAGGAAATTGCGGATAACGATGTGATCGTTTTATTATAATTTGGCTTTAATAATTCCTGTTCAATTACCGGATCATCGGCGTTGTAAATAAAATGATCGCCGGCTCCCTGATTTTTTATTATTCGGAATTTTGATGCGATGTAATTTTCAAACTGATAATTATAACTATCCAGATGATCGGGTGTAATATTTAAAAGAACAGAAATAAAAGGTTTAAATGTTACGGAATCATCCAATTGAAAATTGCTGATCTCCAATACATAATATTCATGATCGCCATTTGCAATTAATTCGGCAAAACTTTTTCCGATATTACCTCCCATGGCAACATTTAATCCAGCTTTTTGCAATAAATGATAGGTAAGAGAAGTACAAGTTGATTTTCCATTACTTCCGGTAATGGCAATTACTTTTCCGGAACAATATCTCCATGCAAACTCTATTTCACCAACAACGGGAATATTGTGTTCCCGAACTTTTTTCATCACTTCGTATTTTTCCTGTATACCCGGACTTTTAATTATTTCATCTGCAGAAAATATCTTTTCGTAGGTGTGTGTTCCTTCTTCAAATTCAATATTTTCTGATAATAATTTATCCTTATAAACATTTTTAATCACACCCTTGTCACTCACGAACACGTCGAATCCCTTGCGTTTTGCAAGTATTGCCGCGCCTGTGCCGCTTTCGCCGGAACCTAATATGACAATGCGTTTCGTCATTTATCTCACCTTGAGTGTTACTATGGAAATAATTGCTAATAATATCGTGATGATCCAAAAACGTGTTACAATTTTTGTTTCAAACATTCCTTTTTTCTGATAGTGATGATGTAAGGGGCTCATTAGAAAAACTCTTTTTCCTGTGCCGTATTTTCTTCTGGTATATTTAAAATAAAATACCTGTATCATCACACTTAAATTTTCCACCAGAAAAATTCCGCATAACACAGGTATCAATAATTCTTTTCTGGTTGCAATGGCGAGTGATGCAATAATTCCACCGATTGTTAAACTACCGGTATCTCCCATAAATACTTGTGCAGGAAATGCGTTATACCAAAGAAATCCAACACATGCTCCGATTAATGCCGCGCTGAATACAACTAATTCACCCGATTCAGGGATATACATAATATTCAGATAATCGCTGAGAATTGCGTTACCGGCTATGTAGGCAAAAATTGTAAGAGTTAAAACAATTATCGTAGAGGTTCCCGCAGCTAATCCGTCCAATCCATCCGTTAGATTTGCACCATTGGATACGGCGGTAATAATTATTATAATGATAAGAATAAATACCACAGGAAATAGCCAAACTTTAGTGCTGTCATCTGCCCAACTCACCAACCATTCATAATCGAATTCATTATTTTTTACGAGTGGAATTGTTGATTTAGTAGAACGTGTATCGTGACTTAAAAATCTTTCTCCATCCTTATCCATAATTCCATCACCTTCCAATCGCACCTCATTAGCAGGATATGTTTCTACCGGTCTTCCAACTGCATGACCATTTTCCACTTCATACACGTAAATATGATCGTAATCACGCAACTTAATATCATCAGAAAAATAAAGAACTAATCCAACTATGGTTCCCAATCCCACCTGACCCATTAATTTGAATTTGGCGCGAAGACCTTCTTTATTTTTTTTGAATACTTTAATATAATCATCCAAAAATCCGATCAAACCCATCCAAACAGTAACTATCAGCATGAGAATTACATAAATATTTTTCAGATCTGCCAATAATAGAACGGGAATTAATAAAGCTGCGATAATTATGAGTCCTCCCATTGTTGGAGTTCCTTTTTTACTCAACTGACCTTCCAACCCGAGATCGCGAACAGATTCACCTATTTGTTGTTTTTGCAAATATTTAATGATCCATTTACCGATGATGATGGAGATGATCAGCGACAATAAAACCGCCATTCCCGCGCGAAAAGATAAATACTGGAACATCCCCGCACCCGGAAAATCATATTGTTCGTCCAACCAATTAAATAAATAATATAACATTATCGCGAAAGGGTTTTAAAGGTTTCCGAAAGCACTTTTTTATCGTCGAAGGGATATTTTACTCCTTTAATTTCCTGATATTTTTCGTGGCCCTTTCCAGCAACACAAATCACATCACCGCGTTTTGCCAACATCACCGCAGTTTTAATTGCTTCTTTTCTATCCATTATTGAAAGTGTTTTTTTGCGCAGATCACCTTCAATTCCCGCTTCCATTTCCTGAATAATTGTTTCCGGTTGTTCGCTGCGCGGATTATCGGAAGTGAGAATAATTTTATCACTCAGCGTTGCCGCAACCTTAGCCATTAATGGTCTTTTTGTTTTATCGCGATCGCCACCGCAACCAACTACGGTTAATAATTGTTGTTCATTTTTTAACATTGAGCGCACAGTTGACAACAATTTTTCCACTGCATCAGGAGTATGTGCATAATCAATTACTCCTGTAATAGAATCCGCAGAAGAGTAGATCACATCAAATCTTCCTTCAACTGCAGTTTGTTTGCTAAGCGCGGAAAGCACTTCATTTTTATCAAAACCTAAAAGGCGGCCAATGGCATAAACAGTTAATAAATTCCATGCATTAAATTCACCTAAGAGTTGCGAATGAAATTCACTTCCATCTATATTTAATACTAATCCCGAAATAACATTTTCTTTTATTCTGGCAGTATAATCTGCGGAACCTTTTACGGAAAAAGTATATTTAACAGCTTTGCAATTCTGAACCATCACCCCGGCATTTTTATCATCTGCATTCACCAAAGCAAAAGCAGAATTTTCGAGACCGTCGAAAAACATTTTCTTCGCTGCGATATATTTATCGAATGTTTTGTGATAATCGAGATGATCGTGCGTGATGTTTGTGAATGCAGCACCGGCAAATTTTAATCCTGCAATACGTTTTTGATGTGCTGCGTGTGAGCTCACTTCCATAAATACATAATCGCAACCCGCTTCCAACATTTGCGACAATAAATTATTTAATTGAACAGGATCAGGAGTAGTATGTGTGGAAGGAATTATGGTATCCTGAATTTTATTTTCAACCGTGCTTATCAAACCTACTTTAAATCCTAGATCTTTTATTAAATTATAACATAAGGTTGCAACGGAAGTTTTTCCATTAGTACCTGTGATGCCAATTAATTTTAAATGCTCCGTTGGAGAATCATAAAATTTATGTGCAATTTTTCCCAAGGCATCTGAAGCATCGGCAACAACAAAAATTAATTCCGCATCCGCATGTTCAATGGAGTGTTCTGCGATTATGGCAACTGCTCCAAGTTCAAATGCCTTTGAAATAAAATCGTGACCATCCACAGCAGTTCCTTTAACTGCAACAAATACATAACCGGGTTTTACGTTTCTACTATCCGCAGTAATTCCGCTTACAGAAATGGCATTCAAATTCTGTCCACCCGAATTTGTGAATTTAACTACTGACAATATTTCGTTTAAGTTTTTCACTTCAATTGTATGCTTACAAAAGTTCCTTTATTAATCGCTTGTCCTGCTTCTACACTTTGTGAAGTAACCTTACCACTTCCACTCACTCCCACTTTTAATCCATTTGATTCCAATAAATACATGGCATCACGTAATCCCATACCTTTTACATTTGGCATGGTATATTGATAAGTTTTAATTTTTTCGTGCGTGGAATTTTTTCCGTAAGTATTTATTGCGACCCATTCTTCATTATCATCAAAAGTTTCATTTACATTCAACCATTTTAATATTTGCCGGAAGTCATAAGCATTACCTTTTGCTGAGGCAGTAACTCCAACAAAAGAAGTATCAGCCATATTTACCGGGTCGCGCATATTAATGAAATGCGAATACACTTTATCAGAAATTTCTCTGAACACCGGAGCAGAAACATATCCGCCATAATACAAAACACTATTTGGATCACTTATAATCACAACAATTGAATATTTCGGATTTTCAAAGGGAAAATAACCTGCAAAACTTGCGAGGTGATTATTTGTATACACTTTATTTTCCAATAATTGAGCTGTTCCCGTTTTACCTGCAAATTGATAATAATCATTTTTTAAATGTTTTGCAGTTCCGCTGTCGACAACGGATAACATACATTTTTGTAATTGTTCGACCGTACTTTTTGAACAGAGTTTTTCATTTAATACTATCGGTTCAAATTTTTGCACTGTAGTACCATATTGTTGTGTTTCCTGAACCAGATATGGTTTCATCATTTTACCATCATTGGCAATTCCATTATAATAGGTAAGTAATTGTAATGGTGTTACCGTTAATTCATATCCTACGCTCATCCATGGAATGGTAGTTTTATACCATAATTCTTTATCCTTTGGATCCTTTTTAAAATAAGGTTTTGGTTCTCCGCTGATCTCAATTCCAGTTTTATCTGCTATACCTGATCTTATTAAATGATCAACATATTTTTGCGGTTCTTTTTGATAATATTCATAAGCCAATCTGGAAATTCCCACATTGGACGACAGTGCAAATGCAGTTTCCACGGATACATTTCTTCTATTATGGGGTTCACTGTCACGCATGGTTCTGTCGGCGAATAATAAAGTTCCCTGATTCAGGTCCACCTGATCATCAATAGATAATCCATCCTCGAGCAAACACATCAATGAAAATAATTTCCATGTTGAACCGGGTTCAACGCGAGTGGAAATTGCGTAATTATAATCCTCTTTATAATAACCGGTTGTTGTGCGTGTTAAATTCGCGATCGCTTTTATTTTTCCGGTCTTTACTTCCATTACAATTGCAGTTCCCCATGCAGCATCATTTTTTACAAGTGATCTGCGCAATGCAGTTTCTGTAATGTCTTGCATATTAATGTCCAGTGTTGTTATAACATCAACACCATCTATAGGGTCCACTTCATTTTTATCGCTGATCGGCATCCAGCTTCCGCCGGAAATTTTACGCATTTTGGTAACACCGGGTTTACCTGTTAACAGGGTATCATAAGTTCCTTCCAATCCAATTTTTCTACCGTCTTTTACATATCCAATTGTTCTGTTTGCTAAACTGTTATAGGGATATGCGCGATTTTCAATTTGTTCGGTAATTAATCCACCGCGATTTTTTCCAAGACGATATAAAGCAAAATTTTCCAGTTTTTGTTTTTGAGGAAGTGTTGCCTTTTTATAAATTTCGATATATCTTTTTTTCTGTTTGCGTGCCTGTGTTATTTTTTGTTTGTATTGTGCTGCAGTTTTATCGCGAAATAAATTTGCCAGTTGTATTGAAAGTGAATCAATATTCTTTTTAAAATCCACATCATTCGGTGCAACCGGATCCATATATATTTTATAATAAGGAAATGACGTTGCAAGAATTTCGTGATGTTCAGAAAGAATGCTTCCGCGTTTAGGATCAATTTCCTGACTTTTTGTGCGGGCACTATCGGCCATTGCACGATATTTATCACCTTCTACAAATTGTATCTTGACAATTTGTGCAGTAATACCCAACCCAAGCACGACAAATGCTGCAAGTGAGAGATATAATCTCCATAATATGTCCTTTTTAGTGTTGTCCACTTTTTGTTTTAATTGTATATGGCGGATGTGACAATTCCTGCATTTGTAATGTATCTACCATTTTTGCAACGGTGCTTTGGCGACTGTGTTGTGTAAGCGAATCGCGTGTTGCATTATAGTAATATTGTTTTTCCAATAATTGCTGATTATCTGTACGTATTTCTCTTTCCATTTCCACTCCTCTGTGATTATTCCAGATATAAAATATTCCGATCACCACAACAAATAAGAAATATGGAATATTATTAATGAGTCGTTCCAATCTGAAAAACGACACCTCGTCAAACGATTTCAGCATACCTGAAAGGTTTCGTTTTTGTTCGGGGGTGGTTTTTTTTTCGGTTGAGTTCATTGTTTGTTCATTCTTTCATTCCTTAATTCCTTCATTCGCGTTTCGCGTCCTGGCCCCATCTTTTATCTTCCCCATGGGGGAAGAGATTACGGAGGCGATACTTCAAGCGTACTGCATAATAAATTTCCTTTTCGTTCTTTCGATGTTCCGGCTGAAAATTTTCTTCCGGGTGGAAATTCATTTTTTCATTTTTCATTCCTTCATTCGCGTCTCGCGTTCTGGCCCCATCTTTTATCTTCCCCATGGGGGAAGACATTACGGAGGCGATACTTCAAGCGTACTGCATAATAAATTTCCTTTTCGTTCTATCAATGCTCCGGTTAAAAATTTTGCTCCGGTGGA
>JAYSYX010000395.1:0-7012 GCA_043727235.1 Bacteroidota bacterium | reverse complement strand
TGCCACATGAGATGGAATAAGCGCCAGGGTGATCAGCAAACTCGCCAAAATATTCATTACTACAAAACCTAATAATATGCTGACAATTGAAAGTTCAGAAACCAAAAGTGGAATTACCAGTATGTAAGTAAAATAAAATACTTTAAAAAGTAGTAGACGGATAAATTGTTTTCGTTGCGAGACCGGTCTAACAAGCGAACCGATTCGGTTTCGTTTCAAATCACTAAAATCGCGCACCAATAGCCAATTCAAAGTATAAAATAAATAAAGAAAGGGTGCATAAAATTTTTGATACTTATGAATCGGCTGTATGGGGTCGTTTGGAAAAATACGCACTAGAGGATTTTGCTGCAAGTCTGCATCATAATCTTGAATATTGGGATAAATATGATGTGAATGCACATGGCGACGTTTCCATATATAGGAATTTGCACCTACTATATCAAGGAGTTGTAAAAAAAACCAATTAACATTTTGATTGACTGAGGCTGATTTATGGGCTGCATCATGGGCAACATTAATACCAAGCAATATAGACCAGGGGCCCATTAGAATATAACAAATAAATGCGATTGTTACATTCTGCGAAAATAAACTAATGAAATATAAACCTATAAAGGAAATGATTAGGAATATCGCTTTTAAATAAAAACGATGGTCACCAAACCTGCTTTTATTAGAATTTTTAAAATACTCCTGCACCCGATACTTCAAAACATGATAAAATTCATCAGGTTCAGGAGGATATTTTATTCCTTCTATTTTACTTCGTAATTGCATAATTATTCATTTAAATTTAATAATCCACAATCACAACATCATGAAATGCATTATTAAACATGCGTTTCGATAATCTTGACAATTCGCCAGGATGAGTATATTTTGATAACTCTTTCCGTTCCGTTTTTCCACTGTAACTTTTATGAATAACATAATACCCCTCACTATGTAAAAATATGCTGCGCACCAATTCTTCTTTAACAGGAATATTTTCAAAACGAATATTGGCATAATCACCTGTATTTATTTGCTCCATATATTTCTGATCATTATAGGTTAAAGAAATTATTGATGCGGAGCTATCATTTCCTTCAACAAATGAAGGGGTAAAACGCTTTACATTTAAATTTAAGGTAGATGAATAATCAATGAAGACATGATCTAATTCCCAGAATAAAAAACCGCAGCGGATTCTTATTTCAATTTTTTCATTCTTAGGGTCTAATCCCTCTAGTCGGACAGCGACGGAATTAAAGTCAATATCACCAACCAGATCAATTACTTCAACAGTTTTCCAACCTGATTCTGAATTTACTTCAATAAGTAAAGGTATGCCTTGTTCCTCCATCCATTTTCTTCTTTCGTCCAAAGGCTTATCTTTATTCATTTCAACCCATTCTTCAAAATTTTTACCAAAAAGCGAATTAAATTCATCATACACAGAGGCCACCCACTTTGTATTTTTAGCGAGCAAAACAAGTGTTCCGCTGGTTATTCCTATAGACTTTTCAAAAGTGAGAAAAAGTTCGTCCAATCCTGTTCCGCTCTGTGCATTAAATCGATAAGGCTTATCATCGTCATTTTTAACTTTTAATAATACATCAATTGAATCATTATTTGTTGCTTGTTTTGGTGCGATTGGATCAGAGATTGTGTAAATTTTGCCTGACTGATCTGCATACACTTTTGAATTCGCTGCGTGCTGAACAACCAACAATTCAACCAGATCGGTATATTGGGATTCACTTTCTTCATTCATGATCTTCATTTCGTATTTTTCTGAACCAGGAAGAAAATCAGGAATTTGTTTGTAATCATCTCTTTCCAACTGTGGTGCTTTAGCACCGGTATATAAGCTTGTGACCAAATTATATTGTAATCCATCATAAATATATACATGTGGACAATTACATGCGATCAAAACGACAACAACAGCACTTACACCAACAATAGCAGCTGCATCAACTAAAAATATTGCTGCATTAAGGGCTTCTGCATTTGCGTAGATCCCTATTTGCTCAATGTCACTTTGCATTATCTTTACATTTATATCATTTACAAATGATACTGACCCGGCAAAGATGTGCACTTGTTCAACTGCCCTCGATGCTACCTGCCCTTTTTTTCTTCTAACAACAATCGGATCTTCATTTATTGGATATCCTGTTATTGTATCATTAATATTTATCCCTTTTTCCTTAAGTCTTTTTCTGTAAAGTTCATCGTAGAATAATGGAAGTTCTTCTAGTGAAGTTAACTCTCCTGTTATTGATTTTTCATCAATATTTAATTGTATGTTCTTTAACGAATACATTTTTCCGTCAAAATGCAGAACATAATAATTATTTTCGGGCTTGTATTTACCATTAGATTTGAGCTCTGAAACTTTTCCCGTATCAAGGGGAACAGATACATATTTGTAATAAGTGCAGCCTGGTAATAAAATGACACCTAAGGTAAAAAATGCAATGAAAAGACTGTTTCGTTGCATATAAGCGAGGGTGGGCTTCATAGCGTAGAATTTAGTTTCTACAAGGTTAATCAAAAACTTTAAATAAAACAAATAATTTATTACAATTTTACAAAGGAAACAGCTATAACCCAAGCTCATCCTACACTAATTTTAGTATTAATTACTTAACATTGCAAGTAATGACAGTCATGAATAAAAGATTTATGTATCTCGGTTAAATATACTAAAGCGAGCATCTAGTTTGTAGCATGAATTTCTCTAATCCAGAATTTTAATAATTCACATAATATTATTATAAGAAATAACAATTTCAACCCAAAATCAAACGCCCATTATCAATTATCAATTGTCAATTATCAATTATTGCGGCTGTTCCATTATCAATTATCAATTGTCCATTATCAATTACCTAAACACCTCATTCAAATTCGCCGCGATCGTAATATGATTTGTTCCTCCTGCCTGCGAATAAAATTCATGTCCGTAGTCGATGGAATATTTATTTATTTTTAATCCAAAACCTAAAGAAAATCCGGTAAGACCTCTACGGGTGTCGATGGACATTTCTTTTCTGGTCATATGATCATATCCTCCGCGAAGCATGAAATTTTTACCGAAATAAAATTCACCTCCAATATTCAAATGTTGTGCAATTTTATCAACGGTGTATTTTTTTTCTATGACAGTAGAATCAGCTCCAAAAATATTTACATCAGATACTGCATTCGGATCATCGTATCGAATGTCGAAAGATTGTAGATCATGCATGGTAAAACTGATGCGAAGCGGTAAATATTTTAATCGTTTGGAGAGTGCGAAATCAATTTCGAAGGGTAGATCCTCGTAATTATTTTCCGTAAAAGGTTTAAATTGAGTTCCCGCATTGCGCATAACAAGAGCAGCGGTAAATAATCTCGCGGTATCTACATAAACAGCTCCAAAATCAGCTGCCATTCCGAAAGAATTATAGGATTCCAATTGCGAATACAACATTTTAACACTTACGCCATAGCGCAATCTATTTACTCCATAGGAGGCTCCCCACTGTGCCGCATATTCTCCCCCACTGAAGGTTCCCAATTGATCTCCATTTGCCTCGGTGAGTTTAAAGGTTCCATAGGCGCGGTAAAGAATACCTCCTCCCATGGTAATATTTTTATTTTCCAGCGTTTTGGCATATCCAACCGTTCCCTGATTTATAACGCCGGGCGTGAGTGCATGACTCAGACTCAATCTCTTATCCATCAAAGGATTTAACAAAGCGGGGTTCTGAAAAACAAAGGCCACATCATGATCAAAGGTGCTGATATTCAAGCCCGAAAGCCCGCTGATCCTAGCTGAGGGCGACATTCCCAAATAAGAATATGTGTAACTACCCCCAAATTGAGCGCGTAGTGAAAAGAAACAAAATATAAAAAGACTGACTAAAACTATCCGCATTTTCAACCGGTTATTGCCCTAAACGTAAAATTGTGTGAAAAATTTTGTTTTGCAAAGATAGTGAATGTCCTCCTTCGCTAAAGCTATGGAGGACAAGTGAGTAGTGAATGGTGAATGGGGTGAGTAGGGTTGGAAATTGGGGAGTGGGTGGGGATTGTAGATACATGGTCCTGCTGGAAAGTATGAATAATAAGTTTAAGTCTGCACGAAATCAAAATCAGGATTCTTCCTTCACGAAATTACTTTCATGTCGAAAAAGGCTCATAATCCAAAAAAAAGAACAATTTCTTAACGTAGATATATTTTGAGCTTTATTGAAATTTTGTAATATTAATTTAATACTATTTTAAGCCTAAAATTTTGATTCATGAATGAAAATATCTAACTTTCAATTTCATAAAATAATTTCTAAACCACTTAATATGAAAAACACGAAAAAAGCCCCCCCCCATTTCAATGTAAACCAATCGCTTTTGGTTTTGGTATGCATTCTGATATTGAATATTACAAACGTATTCTCACAATGTACATTAACCATTGAAACCTGCACTGTGCCTGAGTATACAACAGATGTTACTTCCTCGACTATTAACGATTCACCATACAATTGGATATCTGATAAAATTTGTTTGAGTGCCGATCTCACTATTAATGAAGATTTTACGATCGGCAACTCGGAGGTTTATATTGCTGCTAATAAAAAAATTACGGTTAATACCGGTTATACACTTACCATAACAAATAGCCAGCTTTTTGCACAAGGCAATATGTGGGATAGAATAACAGTGCAGTCAGGGGCATTTTTATATGTTGAAAATTCAACAATTGCGGATGCATTTTATGCTGTTTTTTCGGAAAACACTACCGGTGGCTCCTATCTTGAAATTACTGGTTCTACTTTTTGCAACAACGAACTTGCAATTTATTTTGGCCCATTTGGGACCGGCACGCCAGCGGCACCTTCTATAATTGTAGACAATATTTTTACTGCACCAGCACTTAAAGCCCCTAAGGCCGGTCAGGTTGGCGATTATGGAATATTTGTAGATCAACTTCGGAACGTACAAATAGGTGATGATGCAGTGTATTCCACCTCTACAACATATAATTATTTTACTGATCTTAACATTGCAATTAGGTGTCACAGAGGTGCGATCGTAATTCAGGATAATTTTATTGATCATACCACAGGCACTATTGCCACAATGCCGACATCCTTTCCGCTTAATGAAACCTATTCCAATGTTGGGGTTTGCGTTACCTCTATTACAGATGTTACGTATTCGCCGGCTGAATTAAAACTTGGAAAAACAGTATTGGGAAGTGGATATAATAATGAAATAAAAGATGCCAAGGCAGGGGTAATTGTAGATACCAGGGTTTATTCCTTTATTTATTCCAACCGAATCCGAGGTCTATATACCGGCTCTGATTATACGATGGAAATTGGTATTGATATAGAAAATATTATTAAAATAAGCGAAATAAAGAATAATCGGATAGAACGATTTAAACAATATGGTATTTATATGAAGGATATTGGCGAAAGTTTAAATTATATAGGTAATAATACAATTTCTACTATAAATAATTTCAGCAATCCTGCTGTCCCAACCGGAATTCGTGTTTTTGAATCAGTATTAACTACCAACCATTATTTAACAATTGAAAACAATACAGTAGATCTCATAAAAACAGGAATTCAGGTAAGGAATATTAAAGCACCGATAATTTACAATAATGTAATTGAATTTTCCTTGCCATCGCCTGCAACGGGTGTTGGTTATGGAATGCGTATTGAAAGTTGTCCGAGTGCTCAAATCTTAACCAATAAATCGACTGGTATTTGCGGAGGTGGATGTGGTGATAAAGTAAGACTCTTATATATTGAAAGTTGTTCTGATTTTTTTGCGAATCAAAATGCACTTTATGACGGATATGCTGGTATTTATCTAAATTATTCCAGCGTAAACGGAAATATGACATGTAATGAAATTCATAATTGTACAAGAGGTATTGCTATGCGATCTTTAGGTGTAGATGGTGTTGGCCCGGTTGGGACTATTGCCTCCCCGAGCGACAATAGCTGGTACATCGCAGCATCAGCTAACAGAGCATATTGTTTTGACGATGGAATAACATCTACAGACGGTGCGTCTTTAAATACAGATTGGGTATTTAGAACTTCTCCATCTGAATTTGATATCCCAGGAGGACTAACTACCATTGCTGGTTTATCTACTGACTTTAATCCAACGGTGACTTCGGGCTTAGGGACACCTTGTTATTCACCTTATAAAATATCAGCAGATTCAGATTCTTTAATTATTAATGAACTTCAGAATAAATATACCGATGTCGCTGTCAAAGTTGAAGTTGGCACCGTGATTGAACCAAATGATTATTTTAAAATGATTTGTTTTTGGAATGATATAATTGAAAATTTAGAAATTATTGACTTGCTGAGTGGTGAGTTTGAAGGCCTTTATAATTTTATCGCAACCTCAAACATTCCAACATTTTCCAATTTATCTGATAGTATTAGCGCTAGAAATTTTATTTATGCAGATGAAATTAACGCCTCAGTTATTCCAGTTAATGATATAGAATATTATTGGAAATACACAAATGAGGTTTACTTACACAATTTAAATGACGAGGGCAAATTTATATTAACTGAAGAATTAGAGAGTGAACTTGAATTAACTGCAGGATTACCGGGTGGTGTTTATGGTCAAGGTGTTTATAATGCAAGAGGCATGTTAGATACTATTCTTGATGTTTTTGAAGACAATGAAGAAGATTTAGGCCGACATTCTTTAATTGCTAAATTTAATATATTTCCAAATCCCGCAACATTAGAATTTTATTTAACATTTACTAATATTGAACTACAATCGTTTGATATCTCAGTTCTCAATTCTTTCGGTAAAGAAATGATTTATAAAAGAAATATGTTAGCTTCTGAGGCGATTGATATATCCAAATTAAGTCCTGGTATATACTTGGTGCATTTGTTTCAAAATAATGTTACATTTTCAGTTGAGAAATTGATAATTCTTTAATTTATTTTTCATGAATAAATTAATTATATCTCTA
>JAYSYX010000394.1:0-19881 GCA_043727235.1 Bacteroidota bacterium | reverse complement strand
TATTATTTCTAATTGTACTTTTTTGGTGGATAATAATTCTTTTGTTCTGATGTAAGCTGCAGCTATCAATTTACGAACTTCTTCATCTATTACCGTTGCGGTTTGTTCTGAATAAGGTTTTGCAAAACGATAATCCTGACTCTGGTCATTGTAAGAAATATTCCCTATCACCTCGTTCATACCATAAATGGTAACCATGGCATAACTCATTTTTGTAATACGCTCCAGGTCGTTTTGTGCTCCTGTGCTGATTTTTCCAAAAATGATATCCTCGGCCGCTCTTCCACCCAGGGTCATACACATCATATCTATCAATTGCTCTTTGGTATACAGATATTGTTCTTTAGGAAGGTATTGAGCATATCCCAAAGCTGCTATTCCTCTTGGAACTATACTAACCTTTACCAATGGATCGGCGTGTTCTAAATACCATCCACAAATTGCGTGACCTGCTTCGTGATAGGCAACTATTTTTTTCTCATCCTGAGATATCAGTTTGTTTTTCTTTTCTAATCCTCCAATAACACGGTCAACAGCATCATTAAAATCCTGCATCTCCACAAATTTCTTTCCCCTTCTGGCTGCAATAAGAGCAGCTTCATTACAAACGTTGGCAATATCAGCACCTGCAAAACCTGGAGTTTGCAAAGCAAGTTTATGAGGATCCACTTCCGGCGAAACTTTAATTGGCTTTAAATGTACCTTAAATATTTGTTCACGTCCTGCAAGGTCAGGTTTATCTATAGAGATCTGACGGTCAAATCGTCCCGGGCGCAATAGAGCAGGGTCCAAAACATCCGGACGGTTTGTGGCGGCGAGAATAATTACGCCTTTGTCGGTCCCAAACCCGTCCATTTCCACCAACAATTGATTGAGGGTATTCTCACGCTCGTCATTGCTTTGGATCATATTTTTGCCTCTGGCGCGTCCTATTGCGTCAATTTCATCTATAAATATGATACAAGGCGCCTTTTCACGCGCCTGACGGAAGAGGTCACGCACACGGCTGGCACCTACTCCCACAAACATCTCCACGAAATCGGAACCCGAAATACTGAAGAAAGGCACTTGTGCTTCACCTGCCATTGCTTTGGCAAGTAAGGTTTTTCCCGTTCCCGGACTACCAACTAAAAGCACTCCTTTAGGTATTTTCCCTCCCAAAGCAGTATATTTTTTAGGATTTTTAAGAAAATCCACCACTTCCATTACTTCTTCCTTGGCTTCATCAAGTCCAGCAACATCGTTAAATGTTACATTAACCTTGGTGTCTTTGTCGTATAGATTAGCCTTGGACTTGCCGATATTAAATATCTGTCCGCCACCGCCCATGCCACCGCCACCGGTAACTCTGCGCATTATAAAGATCCAAATACCGAGAATCAGAACAAAAGGCAATATCCAGCTCAAAAGGCTCATGAGCACATTTGTGCGCTCCTCACTTTCAGGTTGAATTTTATTCTCTTCCGACCAGCTTGCCTGCCAGTCGTTTAATTGGTTGATAAAGGCATCGGGAGTTGTAACCTTATATTTATATTGCGCGCCTTTTTCCGGAACCTTGTCCTTTTTATAGGGTTCGTTTGGGAGACGATCAGCTTTGATGTAGATCTCAGCAAAGTCGTTGTTTACGATCACAATGCGGTTCACATCACCCTTTTGCAACATTTCCGTGTTAAACTTTTTTATGTCTTTTAATTCCACAGGATTGCCCTCAAACGGGAAGAACTGGAATGCAATTAACACAACAGCTATCAATCCGTATATCCAATAGAAATTAAACTTCTTTTGCGGCGTCTGTTTGTTCTTGTTTTGATTGTTTTGTTCTATACTCATTGAAATTTATATACTCTTTTAACTGACTTTTTTAATTAGCGCATCGTGCCATAACTCCTCCAACTGATAAAAATTGCGGGTTTCCCGGTAAAAAACGTGGACTACCACATTCATATAATCAACAAGAACCCACTCGCAATTTTCAAAACCTTCTTTACCTAGAGGTTTCATGCCTGTAACTTCAAACACATTTTCTACAATATGGTTTGCTATAGCTCTCACTTGCGTTGTTGAATCCGCGTGGCAAATGATAAAATGGTCTGTTGCGGCATCATTTAGGCTGCTTAAGTCCAGATGAACGATATTTTCACCCTTTTTATCCTGAATACTTTCAATGACGGCATCGGTCAGCGAATATTGTGTTTCTTCTGATTTCTTTGTTTTTTTTCTCACTTACTTTGTAATGAATGGCAAAGTTACGAATTCTTTTGCGGGCACCTGAAAATACCATATTTCTGGGAAAGGAACTGATTCACCTCGATAGGGTGGACAGCACCAATACTTACCTTAAAAACCTGCTTTCGGGTGAAAAAGCTCCAAAGGAGGGCGCTATGGTATTTGCGGAAGATCAGTTTGCTGGCAAAGGGCAACTTGGTGCTTTCTGGACCAGTGAACCTGGAAAAAATATTTTAGCGAGCTTTTTGTTTGTCCCGACATTTCTTGATCCAAAACACATTTTCTACTTCAATAAAGCAGTTGCCATCGCTGTAAGGGATTCTGTTGAGCATTTATTGAGAAAGTTTTCACCCGAGCGACACAATACTTATATTAAATGGCCCAACGACATTATGGTGGAGGGAAAAAAAATTGCAGGTATTCTGATAGAAAATACTTTTAGAGCAAATAGTATCGAAAATTGTATAACAGGAATAGGAATTAATGTGAACCAGAAATTCGGATCGGAGAAACATATACGCGCAGTTTCTTTATCGGAATTAACGGCAGATGAGGTGGATGTTTCTGATGCACTCGCAGTTTTGTGTGCAATGCTGGAAAAATATTATTTTATGTTGAGAGGATTAAAATTTAAGGAAATTGATAAATTATATCATAATAATTTGTTTGGTATAGGCGAGGATAGAATTTTTATTACAGATGGAAATCGTATCTCAGGAAAAATAATAGGAGTAGGGGAAGATGGTTTACTAAATCTGGAGAGTGATTGTATAATAAGAAAATTTGAAGTAAAACAAATAGATTTTTTATTTGCCTGAAACAAGGTTGATTTTTAAAATAATATAACTAAAATACAACTCCGGTTAAAACGAATCATGATGATTGTTCAGGAGTTGTATTTTAGGGAAATTATTTTTTGAAGTTGACTTAATTTAAATTTGGAAGTAATTGTTCCAAATAGTTTTTTATTAAAGTAAATATTAGTTTGTTAGCACCATTGTTTTTGTACCTATTGAAAATCCATCTACGATAAGTGTATACGTATAGGACCCATTTGGTAGTTGTCCGGCCTCAAAAACAATATGTGTTTCGTCACAGGAAATTGGAACCACGGATATCACCTTTCCTTCGCCTGTATTTGTAATAATAATACTTGCATTCAGGCAGTGCTTTGGAATGCGGAAAGGAATTAAAGTACTGTTGTCAAATGGATTAGGTACATTTTGTCCAAGTAATGCACTGTTGGATGTATTATTATTTATTACAGCAAATCCATCGTTTGTAGTAGGGTTATTTGAAAGTGCAAGTAGGGTTGCAATTTGTGATTTTAATTCATCAATTTCAATTTGCTGATTTGCAATGAGAATGTTTTGATCTGTATTTGCGGTATTTAATTCTTTTGCTGCCTGCACTAAAGGAACTACGAACTCTGCATAGTCAATTGCATAATAATCACTTTCATTTTTAGGTTTGCTGACACCGCTAAAATTATAACCAATTTCATTAGCCGATTTTTCTACCTCTTGAGCAATAAAACCCGTGTAAACTATTTTACTTTTTAATATTTCCGAATCTTGTAATCGCAAGCTATCAGGAGTATTTAAAAATTTTGCAATATTATCCATATCGTAATGATAAGTAACGGGTCTTAACTTTGTAATAAAAGCAAGGCCTGGTACATTCTCTTCAATTTCAGTTTTAAAGCGATTGTCAGAGCTGGTATAAAGTCCACTAAAACAATACACTCCTGTTACCGAAGCGTCGCCCAGATAAACCTGATTACTGGCTGTAGCCTGGGCGTTATAACCGATGGAGGTTGCGTTTGAAAAGGATGCACCACTATAAGCTGCAGCATAACCTAATGCGGTATTATAACTCCCAAAGGTATTAAGATACATAGCCCAGGTTCCTACAGCAGTATTACTTGCGCCAACGTTGTTAAACTGTAAAGCAGAAGTACCAACGGCAGTATTAAAGGTTCCGGTTGTATTGGAAGTCATAGTCCAGCTTCCAAAAGCAGCATTATAATAACCGGTTGTATTCGCATACAACGAATAAATGCCATTTGCAGCATTTCCAATTCCATCTGTGTTTGCGGTGAGTGCCCAATATCCGGTTGCAGTGTTTTCTTCACCTATAGTATTATTATAAAGTGCTTGGTAGCCATTTGCGGTATTCAATTCACCAGAGGTATTGGAATAAAGTGCCTGATAACCCGTAGCGGTATTTCTAGAACCACTGCCATTGGAATATAAAGCCTGATACCCAAAAGCACTGTTGTAATAACCATCATAGTTTGAATAAAGTGCTTCGTATCCATTAGCGGTATTATCTGATCCAAAGGCATTTGCATATAACGACCTGTAACCTGTAGCAGTATTATGAGAGCCGAAGGTATTTGAATAAAAAGATTCTGTTCCAATGGCTGTATTTTTTTCTCCTGTTATATTCGAAAACATTGTTTTTTGTCCCACTGCTATATTATTTGATGCAGTAGTATTTGAAAATAATGCTTGTAAACCGAGCGCAGTATTATTTAATCCGGACGTATTGTAGTGCAGCGATTGATATCCGGTTGCAGTATTGGAAGAGCCGGTTGTATTTGAAAACATTGCATTAACCCCCGTAGCTGTATTATAGTTTCCGCTTGTATTTGAATACATCGCAAATCTACCCACTGCAGTATTATAACTTCCAAAAGAATTCATGAAAAGTGATTGTATACCAATTGCTGTATTGTCGCTGCCAATAGAATTAGAATATAAAGATTGATATCCAACACCGGTGTTATTGGCAGCAACGGTTGCATTTCCGGCAAGCCCACCCAAAAATGTGCAAGAGCCAATATTTCTATTTGTAATAAAAATAATATTATCAATCGCAACATCACCATCCAGGTATAGATCTTTCCATGATTTTCCGGCAGAACCCAAATTTTTGTTATTGTTTACCGAAGGAAGTAAATGTTGGTTTACAGCAGTATTTGCAACAAGATTGGATAGTTGCGTGTTTGCCTGTCCATACAAATCAGATGAAATTCCAAAAGCCAAAATAATGACCGGAATAAAAGAAAGTTTAATTTTTTTCATAATAAAAATTTTTGCGATACAAATGTAGGGGGGTTTAACAAATAAAGAATAGAAACTGAGTGAATGGTGCAGATAATTGATTGAATGGCGCAATATCTGATTAAACGGTTAGGGCTAATCCGGAAAAATGTTATCGTCAGTTATGACTTTTGTAAAAAATCTGCAACATTAAAATGGGATATGTAATTTCAATCTTTTACTTTCGTACTCTGAAATCTTAAAATGCCTGAGAAGTTAGAAAATAAAACAATTTTTTCTTTACTGGAAGTTACTAAAAGTATTCAGAAAACAATTTCTGAACGCTATAAGACAGATTTTTGGGTAAAGGCAGAAATGAATAAACTCAATCTTTATCGTCATTCAGGGCATTGTTATCCCGAATTAGTAGATAAACAAGGTGAAAAAGTGGTGGCTCAAATTCGTTCTATTTTGTGGAAGGATGATTATGCGCGAATTAATAATGCATTTTTAAAAATATTGCAGGAACCCTTAAAAGATGGAATCAAAATTTTATTTCTGGCAAATATTACTTTCGATCCCGTACATGGTTTGTCTCTTCGTATAATGGATATTGATCCCGGATATACTTTAGGAGATCTTGAGCGCGAAAAACAGGAAACAATTCTGCGATTACAAACAGAAGGAATTTTCGGATTAAATAAAACCACGAAATTATCACTCTTGCCAAAACGCATTGCGATAATTTCTGTAGAATCAAGTAAAGGTTATGCCGATTTTACAAGGGTGCTTGATTCCAACAATTGGAATTACAAATTTTTTCACATGCTATTTCCCTCTGTTTTACAGGGTGAAAAAGCGATTCCTTCCATAAGTTGGCAATTGGGGAGAATTAAAAAGGTGAGACATCATTTTGATGTGGTTGCAATAATTCGAGGTGGTGGGGGAGATGTTGGGTTATCTTGTTATAATAATTATGCACTCGCAAAAGAAATTGCATTATTTCCACTTCCTGTTATTACGGGTATCGGACATGCTACAAATCTGACAGTTTCGGAGATGATCTCATATGAAAATGCAATAACACCTACAAAAATTGCGGAATATCTGTTGCAGAAATTTCACAATTTTTCCGTTCCTGTGCAACAGGCACAAGATAGCATAATTGATGAGTCACAACAATTATTATCAGATGAAAACAAAAAACTCAGATCCTATACACAATTGTTCAGGTCGGTGGTTGAAAATAAACTTCTTTCCAACAACAGTATTATTAAAGAACAAATACAAAGTATCGTTCAGCAATCCGGTTTTTTATTTAGAAACGAACGATCCTCATTGCTGAAAGTTATTTCAGATATTCAAAAGGATGCAATCGTATCCTGCAGAACATCTGTACTTAATATTCAAAATTTAGGCACCAATATTCAGATGCTGTTAGTCGGATTCTTAAAGAATAAAAATCTGGAACTCGATCACCTGGAAAAAAATATGATCAATATGAGTCCGGAAAAAGTATTGCAACGCGGATATAGTATAACCTTGTTTAATGGTAAAGCAGTAAAAAATATTGATGGACTTACTCCCGGAGATGAAATAAAAACGATAATTTTGAACGGCGAGATAAATAGTAGTGTAAATGCAATTAAAGAAGGGGAAACAACATGAAAGAAAAATTGAACTATACCGAAGCATTCGAAGAACTACAAACAATAGTTGCAGAAATTGAAGACGGCGAAATATCCGTTGACGAATTATCCGAAAAAGTAAAACGAGCAGCACTCCTTATAAAGATTTGTAAATCTAAACTAACATCAACAGAAGAAGATGTAAATAAAATTTTGAAAGAATTGGATGAAGGTGAAGCGTAAGGCGTGAATCGTCAATCGTGAATCCGTCCTCTACTTCATTATTTAATTTCTGCAAAGTGAAAAAAATACGGTTAAATTTTTTAAAATTTCGCAAGAAATTTAAACTCCTTCCTCCTCACTCCTCTCTCCTTCCTCCTTTCTCCTCTTCTCGCTCAGCTTTTTTAAATCGGCTATACACCTGCTGTTATTGCCTAAAAAAAATACTTATTAAAAAATTTGTTTTTTTAGAAAAAGAATTTTAGCCTTGCAAGTAATTGTTTAACCCTAAAATTCAAATACATGAAATTACTGACCCTAAGTCTGTATGCAGACCACCCGGTGCATCGCATGTTGGAACTTATTTTGCGTTTCCCGCCGGAAAAATTAAAATTATTTTATTTGATGATTATTTATGTGATCTTGCAAACAAATATTTTGCAAGGGCAAGGCACTGTTAAAAGTTCTATTAACTATGTCACCGAAACAACAGTATTTTACCTCATCTCAGATTCACTGAATGCATTTTCCATCACGGAAAAAGTTAATTTATTGCCGGAGATCACTAAGGACAGTATTGTTCGTTTGGTTTATACAAATAATGATCTCAAAACAACTATTTATCATCAGGAAAATAACCAGTATGAAGCCTGGATGACAAAACCTGTAAAAACGATCATTGACAAATCTCGCATTAAAGTTTACGACAGGTTTGGAAATTTGATCTTGAATAAGTTGCATAGTAATTTGTATAAAAGCAACTATAGCGCACTTAAGAATTATCTGACTGTTCATAGTGTTGATGTTGTTCCTGATTTTATACAATTAACAACAACTTTGAAACAGGAAATGCTTGATTCCGGTTTTATTTATTCTAATCTCGGTTCGGGATATATAAAATTTGTAAGAGATTCAATGGAGATGATCTTTAATAATACAAATAGATCTAACGAATTGATCATGTATAAAAGTGACGGTACTTTTAATTATTCCGTGAAAAAAGGGTTTCGTTTAAATGCCGCAGGCAAAGTAGTTCCATCTTACAGCATCGAAAAAAACTGGGATAGGCGTTTCCCTGTAAATTGTGTTCAGGAATATAAAATAGTGGAATACCCTAGTTATACGATAACAAATTTTGGTCCCGGAAAATTTGCTGAAGAAGAGGAGGAATTTGGGAATGTCGACAGAATATTGGTAACTCCAAATCCAGCACATAATTTTATTAAGGTCTTGCTTCCTCAAAGTGCATTGAACCTTAAATTGTATATATATGATAACACCGGGAGAAAAATACTTGAAAATTCCATTATGAATGGTGTTACCGAATTTACTGTGAATATAAATTCTTTGGAAAGAGGAATTTATGTTTTGAAGTTGATTGGAGAAAATGTTACTTATTCTGAGTCCTTCATTAAAAATTGATTTACCCTAAAAACAAATGTTATGAAAAAGATGATTATTCCTGTTTTATCGATTTTATTTTATGTAAATTGTTTTGCCCAATTGGATCTGGATTGTATTCCCGATCATGGAATTAGCGCAATAAATACAATTCCCGTAGAATTTATACCAACATTATTTACTGCTGATGTTTGGGCTTCCCCTACTTTATTGGAAGACCGGGAAGTATTTTTTATTCATGGTTTAGGTGGACAAGGTGACGAAGATGGTACCGTAGGTATAAGTTGGAGCCAGGCGTCATTATACGCTGCAAGTGAATATAGAATTAATTCAAATCGCCCTGATTATGCCGATGTATCACTCGATTTTGCCGCATTGGAATTGCGCAGCGATCTTGAAGCAAATGATGAGGCCGACGACCATGCAATTATTATTGGCCATAGTCAGGGCGGTATAGTTTCCCGACGGGTAGATTATTCTTATTTTACCGGCGAATGGGGACCTGAGCCGCGTTCCTTTGGAGGTCTTGTTACCTTTGGGTCATCGCATCAAGGCGCGCAAGTTCTAAACAATAAAGATGAATTAATGTCATGGGCTGGAACAACTTGTCTGGCGCTTACCGCAGGGCCTATTGCTGAATTTGTGGAATCCAATTTTTTTCTTGATCTTTTATTAAATACAACCACAATTACCGAGTTCAGCGATTTTTTCTGTGGAACCTTGGAAAATAATATCGCTCCTATTTTATTCAAAGATTATTTTTCCGGTATTACCGAAAGTTATGAGGTGGGTTCTGAACAAGTGGCAGAATTAAATGCATTTGTTCCGGAAATTCCCTATGTTTGTTTTTACGGAGTTGAAACCGAACCTTTAATGTGGAATACACTTGTCCATTTATTAGACGGCCATGAACCTAATAATGTAGTAACCTATGGTGAAGAGCCATTTGGTGCAGGAGGGGATAATACACTTGCGGAATTCGCAAATGTTATGACTGACCTTTATCATTCCAAATATATTGCCTATGATAACTTATCTCAAACATATGCAGACATAATTTATGGCTTCGACCTCACTACTTTGGGTTGTTACTTAACGATATTTTGTGCTTTGGATATTACCAATGATTATGAAGAAACACTCTTTATTCGCGATGCATATAAGGAAGGATACGATTGGTTTATGGATGCAAATACAAATTGGAAAGGATTTATTGGTGCAAATGAATTAGTGGAGGTTGGAAAAACTTGTTATTGTATTGATGACGGACCACTAGGTGATCTTAATGATGAAGAATATCCCGCCTCACCTGACGGAACTTGTATAACGGAAGATATGAATACTGATTGTTGGACCTATACAAATTATAATTGGATGTACAAAGAATCGGATGGTGTAGTACTTGCGGAATCAGCCAGCGAATGTTTGGGTCAAATTGCAGCCTTACCTTATTTCGATAGAAAAATGGATGGATCAAACCATTTTAGCATGCGAAACGATAATGAAACAAAAAAGGTGCTGGATGATTTGTTTGAAGGAAATCAAGGATTATTTTTTTCAACACCGGAAAGATAATATGAGAATGTTTGTTATCATTTTAAATTGTTTAATACTACTTCTTTGCGGATGTAAGGAAGTAGTATTTGAAAATTACTCCGTTACAAACTCTAATCCGGAAATTTCACCAATACCTGTTGTTTGGCAAATTCCACATTCAGAAGATACTATTGGTAAAATTTGTATAGCTCCATTGGTATATAATAACGGAGTGCTTTTTAGTAGCCAGTTACCCGGTATGATTGATCCCATGTTTTTAAATTTTGCCGATACAGATTCCGGAAATATTATTTGGCAAACCGATGCTGCATTTGAAGTGAATTGTACAAATCCCAACGCTGTTGCAGGAAATGGAAGTTATATTTATGATCATTATTATGTTACTCTTTGCAATTCTGATCCGCGTGTAATTGATATGTACGACGGAAGTATATTGTGGCATTATGAATGTCCCGATGAAAGGATGCCAAAAATCACACACTTCAACAACATCCTTTTCCATGTGCATGTAACGGGAATAAATCCATTTTATTCCGGATCTATAGTTATGACCGATTTATATTCCGGTATCTGGGATACAATTTTCTCAATTGACATGGTGGATGATTTTTCAGTGGGCCTTTATCCTCCTACTGCGGTAATCGGACCAAATAATGATACCCTTTTATATTTTCAGAACCGCCAATATAGAACTTCGCCTTACTTGGGAAAAGTAGATCTGTATGCATATAATATGACGGCTGATACTATTTTGTGGGTTGTGGAAAATTTAGATCCACATGGTAACAGTTCTATTTATCCACCATTATTTTATGAAGGAAAAATATATTTTAAAGGAACTTATAATGTCTTTTGTCTGGATGCAGAAACTGGAGAAATGGTCTGGCAAAAATTATTTACGGGTTATGGAGAAGATTTAATGATGGGAAATCTGATGCTGGTAGAAAATAAACTAATTGTGAAAACGAGTTATGAAAGTATTTATGCACTGGATCCGCTTTCCGGAAATATAATTTGGGAAAACCAGGATGCAGGTGCAACTCCTACGGATATGGTTTATTCTAACGGGTTTTTATATTACGGCAGTTTTGGTGATGGAAGACTTCATGCAATTAATATAGTTACAGGTGATCAGCTTTGGGAAATGGATTCACCAAATAGTTATAACGGAAATGCCTATGATGCCAGCTTTACATCCCCGGTTGCAATTGACCCTGTTTTGAATAGATTATATACATCTGATGGTTATTTCTTTATTTGTTTTCAACTTGAAAATTGAATTATGAAAAAATATTTATCGTTTATCGCAATTATTATTTTCCCGATCCTGGCTGGTGCTCAAACCACAAATGGTGAAGAAATAGAAGTTTCCGCTTCGTTAAAGGCTGGAGCCGTTTTTCAAAGTTATCCTTTTGAACTACCGGGGTTTAATAACGAATTTTCGAGCCCTAATGCCCGGTCTACCGGATTTCTTAATGGTGCAGATATCATCATTAAAAAGAAGTGGTTGGGTATGATCACAACATTATACGGAAGAAGTTGTGCTGCAGATGAATCATTCTACCTGGAAACCTTTGATCTGAATAGTTTTAATTCCGGAAATTTTTATTCCTTTGGGTTATTAACTGGTTTATACTTTGAAATACCTATTAGTGAGGGCGTAGTAAATAGCTTTTATGCTAAACTACAGGCAGGAAGCACCCAGGCATATTTTCCGGATCAGGAACTCAATTTCTCCAATTCCTCTGTGAGTAGTATTAAAATTGAAAATGAGGTAAGTGCCGGATTTGTTTCGAATATAGGATTGGGAATTAAATTTAAGGTTGGTGAAAACGCAGCCCTGATTTTAGATTTGAATACTATGCGCGAAACTGCAGACATATTATCTACACAAATTTATAGTTATACAGATGTAAATCAAATTAGTGAAAGAATGCAGGTGCCTCTCGACTGGGACTTAATTCTTTTGAATCCGAACATAGGCTTTTCATATACTTTTTAACCGGGTGGCCGGCTTTGATCTTTTGTTGTTAACCAATGGATATTTTAGAAATTGGCACCATCGTAATTAATAATGTTTCAATATTGTTGATTACTCTAATAGTAATTCATCACTTATATAATTTGAAATGTATTTCACAATTCAGTTGCATCTGCAATTAAAATTGCATAAACTATTTTGATCCTTTACAAACAAAATGCAACTTATTTTTATTCACAAACATATAAATGTTTGAAATTTTTCAGATCAAAGCCGGAAACCGGGTTATATTATTTAAAAAAAATCATTATCAATAAAGCAAAATTATGTTACAAAAAACCCCTCAACTATATATTCAATTTATAATTGCAGTCAGCGGGAGGCAAAATATTATTCTCTCTGATTGGAAGGATGAACTTCACAAATGTATTTCCGGAATTATATCTGAAAAAAAGCATAAATCCATAATTGTAAATGGAAGGCCCGATCATATTCATGCATTTATCGGATTAAATCCATCAAAAACTATAGGAGATCTTGTTGAAGTAGTAAAAAATAATTCCGCAAACTTTATAAATGATAATCAATTTGTTAAAAAAGAATTTAAATGGCAAGAGGGGTTTGGTGCATTTTCACATCATCACTCCGAATTTGATTCTGTTTATGAATATATTTTGAATCAGGAAAAATACCATAAAACCACAACATTTAAACAAGAATTCATCGGTTTTCTCAATACATATGAAATTGAATTTGATGAAAAGGATTTATTTGAATGGATAGATTATTGATAATTGTATAACATTAAAATAGCTGTTAATGAAATAAGTTTCGCCAACACTCCTTAGAGGGCGGAAAGGTTTGGTAGGAATTTTTGATTAATTCTTTATAATCATGGAAAAACCTCCTTAATGATCTTTCGCATGGCGCCAACATTACCCATAGTATAATAATGTATACAAGGAACTCCATTTCGCACCAATTCTTTGGATTGGTCGATACACCAATTTACGCCGGCTTGTTTTACTTCTTCTATGGAAGTACATGCATCTATCATGTCATTTAATTCTTCCGGAATGTCAACATGGAAAGTTCTCGGTATTGATTGTATTTGTGAAGCTCCAGTTATTGGTTTAATACCCGGTATAATAGGAACCGTTATTCCTTCTGCCCTGCATTTTTTTACAAAATCAAAATATTTATTATTGTCGTAAAACATTTGTGTAACAATATAATCTGCCCCCTGATCAACCTTGTGTTTTAAATATTTTAAGTCGCTTTTTAAATTGGGACTCTCAAAATGTTTTTCAGGATAACCGGCAACTCCAATATTAAAATCGGTTTTATATCCCTGTATTGAATCTTCCTCTAAATAAATACCCTTATTCATATTCACAACCTGCGACACCAGTTCATCTGCATATTTATGACCTCCCGGTTCAGGAATAAAATCTCGTTCGTTTTTTGAAGCATCTCCCCGCAACAACAAAACATTATCTATATTTAAGTAACTAAGATCTATTAAGGCATCCTCTGTATCCTCTTTTGTAAATCCCCCGCAAATGATATGAGCTACAGCATCAATTTTGTATTTAAATTGTATGGCTGCACATATACCTACAGTGCCGGGTCGCTTTCTGATGAATACTTTATCAAATCTATCATCACCCCTTTTTTTATAAATGTATTCACTTCTATGATAAGTAACATTAATAAATGCGGGATTAACATCTATCAACTGATCCAGAACCTCATAAATATTATGTATACTTTTTCCTTTTAAAGGAGGCAATATTTCAAAAGATAATAAGGTCTTATCTGCCCTGTTAATATGTTCGGTTACCTTCATTTTGTGTAATAATATACTTGTATCTGAATATTCCTTAAACTAAAGAGATGCAAATATACTATCCGTTGTAAGAAATTCCTTTTAATCAAAACCTATGTTATATGCTTCATTTCAATTTGCTGTCTTACCTTTGTTTAATGAAGATATTACTGCTTGGTTCAGGTGGAAGAGAACATGCAATCGCCTGGAAAATAATTCAATCACCGCAATGTGAAGAATTATTTATTGCCCCGGGTAATCCCGGTACTGCTTTGTGCGGCCAGAATGTAAATATCAAGGCAACAGATTTCCCTCTTCTGGCATCTTTCTGTTCCGAACAAAAAATAGATATGGTAGTAGTGGGGCCCGAAGACCCTCTCGTATCTGGTATAGTGGATTTTTTTGAAACATATCCGGGACTGGAAGATCTTCCTGTTATCGGTCCATCAAAAATTGCTGCCCAAATGGAAGGTTCCAAAGTTTTTGCAAAAGCTTTTATGTTGAGGAATAATGTGCAGACACCCGCATATGAAGAGTTTTCCAATGAAACTATTTCCGATGCCGGTAAATATATTAATGCACACACATTGCCAATTGTTTTAAAAGCGGATGGTTTAGCTGCCGGAAAAGGTGTTGTTATTTGCAATGATCTTGAGGAGGCAAAAAATGAAATGCAGTTAATGTTATCCGGCAAATTTGGCACAGCCGGAAATAAAGTTGTGGTTGAACAATTTCTTCATGGAATAGAATTAACCGTGATCGTATTAACTGATGGAGATCATTATCTTATCTTACCTCCGTCCAAGGATTATAAAAAAGCCGGAGATAGAGATAAAGGATTAAATACAGGAGGTATGGGTGCAGTTTCACCTCCACCCTTTGTTACGGATAGTTTTATGCAAAAGGTGAAAGAAAAAATAATAAATCCCACTATTTCCGGCCTGAAAAAAGAAGGTATTAAATACAAAGGATTTTTATACTTCGGACTTTTTAATTGCAGTGATGAACCTTATCTTATAGAATATAATGCGCGTTTAGGTGATCCGGAAACACAGGTGATTCTGCCAAGAGTAAAAAATGATCTGATCGAACTTTTTATGTCAATTCACAACGAAACATTAAGCCAGCAAAATTTGCAAATAGATGAACGCTCTTGTGCAACGGTTATTTTAGCCAGCGATGGTTATCCCGGACAATTTGAAAAGGGTAAACAAATAAGTGGATTGGAAAACACGGAAAATTGTATGGTGTATCATGCAGGAACAACACTCGATGCAAATGGAAACTTAATTACCAGCGGCGGTCGGGTTTTGGCTATTTCCGCTTATGGCTCAGATCTCTTTGAAGCTTTGCGCTCCTGTTATATTAATGCCGGAAGAATTTACTACGATACCCGGTATTTCAGAAGAGATATAGGCTGGGATCTTTGATTTTGAAAAAAAATTATAGTACCCTATATCGAATATACAAGTATTCTGTTCCCTCATTTTATTAGAATATCCGCACTTTGTAATAAAGATCACTGGTCTGTAATATTAAAATATAGGTCGGAAACAACTTTTATGTGTCGTCACTTTGTTGCAACTATTCTGTTTTCTAGCCCGTTTGTATAATCAAATCACAAATATTAAACATAATTCCTAAAACAACTTTAAACGTATGAAAAAAATGAATTTGATCATGGCAACAGCATTAACGATAATTATGTTGTCCTCCTGTGCTGATGACCTTCCATCCGATCTTACACTAACCGAAGTTGAAACCCTGGCTGGCGGAAACTGGAGGGTTACCTATTACTTTGATAATGGTGATGGTGTTAGCAGCGACTTTGATGGGTACACTTTTGAAATTTCAGAAGATGGAACCATAGCAGCTACCAAAGGTGCAACTACCTACACCGGAATTTGGATGGTAAAAAGCAGTGATGACGACCCTGCCTTTGATAAAGAGATAGAATTTATCATAAGTGGTGACAAACAAATGGAAGATCTTGATGGTAGTTGGATAATTACTGAATTATCTCATACCATTATGAAACTTAAAGATAATACTCCAAGCGAAGAGATTCATTTTGAAAAATTTTAATAAAGCTTCGATTGTGAAGAAAAGACCGAATTATTAACAATAAATTTCTATAAGTACCAATAGCTGACAAGGTAAAAACTAATATATTTTTATAAATTTCAATAAAATTAGCATAAAATAGGTTATTTGGTCGTTATGCTTGCATGGTTTACCATATAATGTGACAACATACACTCTCAAGGCTCATGCAACTCCACACAGATAAAAACAGTTTTAATAATTAAACCATTAAAATTTTTAAGTATGAGGAAATTAAGAGTGTTTATGGCAGCTATCGTAGTTGCAATTTCTTTCACAGCCTGTTCAAAATCTGAGTTGAATAACATGTCGATCACAGAGGCTGAAAGTGTTATTCCAGGAACCTACAAGGTTAACTTTTATGGAGATACTTACGGTGATGCCGGTCCATTTGGTGAATACACCTTCGAGTTTTTCAGTAATGGAACTATGTCTGCAACCAATGCCACTGAAGCATTTTCAGGTACGTGGCTTATCAAAACTGTAGCTGATGAAGAGTTCGACAAAGAGATTTCCATCACTATAACCGGCAGTCCTGAAATGGATATGCTCAACTACGCATGGAAAGTAATGGAAGTTACAGACGTAACCCTGCAACTTGTAGATGATACCGGCGCCGAAGAGATTCATTTTATTAAGATTTGAACTAACTAATTAAGACGAAACGGCCGGCTGCCTACGTGGCCGGTCATTTTTTTGCAACTTTATTCAAACAAACGTTTGGTAAATTAATAAAACGTAATAACTTTGTTCCATGCCAGTTAAAAAAGTAGAGAAATTCACCATCATTAAAGAAGCGTTGAATCTTTTCAGAACGCAGGGCTATCATAAAACAACTATGTCGAATATCGGTGATGCCTGTGGTTTGCTCAAGGGTAGTATTTATCATTATTTTTCTTCCAAGGAAGACCTGATGAAAGAGGTTCTGGAAGTTTTAAGAGATCATTATCGCGATAAGATTTTTGTTTATGCTTATGATACCGAGTTAACTGCATCACAAAAACTCAAATTGCTTGGAGAAAAAAGTATTGATGTTTTTGCAAATGGAGAAGGTGCTTGCTTAATGGCAAATATTGCTATGGAAACAAACGATGTTGTTCCGGAATTCAGAAAACCTATCAAACAATTTTTCGACGATTGGATAAATGCACTTACTAATATTTATAAAGAAAGATATAGCAAAGATGCAGCGGAAATATTTGCAAAAGAAACTGTTTGTGCAATTGAAGGCGCTGCTATGATGATGAGAATTTATAACGATAAATCCTATTTGATAAAAGCGCATGAAATGATTATGGAAAAATTTGAAAAAGCAAGTAAACAAGCGCTGATCAGCTGAGAAATAATTAAAACGATTTTTTTACCGGATAATGAATTTAAAATATCCCTCCCAAATAAATTAATAAGATGAACAGGTTAATTAAAAAAGTTGCAGTTTTAGGAAGTGGCGTAATGGGAAGTCGCATTGCATGTCATTTTGCCAATATCGGTATACAAACAATATTACTCGATATTGTAAATCCAAAATTAGAAAATTCAACTTCAACGGATAAGAATTCCAGAAATAAACTGGTGAATGATAGTTTACAAATGGCTGTTAAACAAAATCCTTCTCCTGTTTATGCTCAAAATGTTTTGAAACTTATCACCACCGGAAATTTTGAAGATGATCTGAATAAAATAAGTGAATGTGACTGGATAATTGAAGTGGTAATTGAAAATCTTGAAATAAAACAACAACTTTTTGAAAAGGTGGAATCCATTAGAAAACCTGGTACTTTGATCACCTCAAATACTTCCGGTATTCCAATTCATTTATTAATAAAGGGAAGAAGTGATGACTTTCAAAAACATTTTTGCGGTACTCATTTTTTTAATCCTCCCAGATATTTGAAATTATTGGAAATAATTCCAACACCAAAAACAGATCCTGAGGTAGTAAATTTTTTAATGGATTACGGTGATCGTTTTTTGGGTAATACCACTGTTTTATGCAATGATACACCAGCATTTATTGCAAACAGAATTGGTGTATTCAGCATAATGACCGTTTTAAGAACTATGGAAAAATTATCACTTTCCATTGATGAAGTGGATGCATTAACTGGCCCTGTTTCCGGGCGCCCAAAATCTGCAACCTTTCGCACAGCAGATGTTGTAGGTCTGGATACTTTAATAAAAGTAGCGAAAAACACCTACGATGCTTGTCCCGATGATGAAAGCAGAGAAATGTTTGTAATTCCCGATTATATCAATACACTTCTTGAAAATAAATGGCTTGGTGATAAAACGGGTCAGGGATTTTTTAAAAAAGTAAAGGGTGCTGATGGGAAAAGTGAAATTCAGGTAATTGATCTTAACACCTTCGAATATAAACCAACATCAAAAGCAAAATTTGCAACCATCGATTCTGCAAAACCTGTTGATGCTCTTAAAGATCGGATAAAAATTTTACACGCCGGAACAGATAAGGCTGGTGAATTTTATAGAAGTGTTACTTATCATGTAAATGCATATATAAGTAATAGAATTCCGGAAATAGCCGGGGAAGTTTATAAAATTGATGATGCGATGAAAGCAGGTTTTGGTTGGGAGATGGGTCCGTTTGAAACATGGGATACTTTGGGTGTTCAAAAAACTTTAAATGAAATGGAAGCTGCAGGAATTAAAGCAGCCTCTTGGGTTTATACCATGCTGAATAATGGTAATACTTCATTTTACAAAGTGGATAATGGGAAACGAAAATATTATGATATCAATTCAAATTCATATCTGGATATCCCCGGTTCAGATGCATTTATCATTTTAAATAACTACAGATCAAATAAACCGGTCTGGAAAAATGCAGGTGCAACATTACATGATATCGGTGATGGTATTGTGAATCTTGAATTCCATATGAAAATGAATGTAATCGGAAGCGAGATTTTAGAAGGGATTAATAAATCGATAGACATTGCAGAAAAAGATTATCGGGGATTGGTTATTGGAAATGATGCTGCAAATTTTTCTGCAGGTGCAAATTTGGCAATGATGTTAATGCTCGCAATTGATCAGGAATATGATGAGCTGAATATGGCAATAAAATATTTTCAGAATACCATAATGCGTGTTCGTTATTCAGGAATTCCGGTCGCCGTTTGCCCTCATGGATTAACATTGGGTGGCGGATGCGAAATGACAATGCACAGCGATATTGCAGTTGCTGCCGCAGAAACATACATCGGATTGGTTGAAGTAGGTGCAGGATTAATTCCTTCAGGTGGTGGAACAAAAGAATTTGCCTTGCGCGCAAGTGATAAATTTTTTAAAGGTGATATAGAAATTCCAACCCTGCAGGAAATGAGTTTAAATATTGCAATGGCAAAAGTTGCAACCTCAGCTCGTGAAGCTTTTGAACTCGGAATATTGCGAAAGGGAATCGACAAAGAAATAATAAACAGTGATCGTGTAATTGCCGAAGCGAAAAATGCAGTAATCGAACTTGCTGTTGCCGGATATACACAACCTAGAATCCGAACAGATATTAAAGTATTGGGAAGAACAGCATTAGGTAGTTTTTATACAGGTATCGCATCCATGAAAATGGCCGGATATATTTCAGAACACGATGAAAAGATCGCACAAAAAGCATGTTATATTTTATGTGGCGGCGATCTTTCTCATCCCACTGAAGTAAATGAACAATATTTATTAGACCTCGAACGTGAAGCATTTTTGTCATTGCTCGGAGAAAAGAAAACCCTGGAAAGAATGCAGTTTATTTTGAAAACGGGCAAGCCGCTGAGGAACTGAAAGGGACACGGGACACGGGACACGGGACACGGGACACGGGACACGGGACACGGGACACGGGACACGGGACACGGGACACGGGACACGGGACACGGG
>JAYSYX010000393.1:0-2778 GCA_043727235.1 Bacteroidota bacterium | reverse complement strand
AGTGATAGATGCCAGTGGGGCACATTCGCAATTTGCAAGAAAAATTGGCGGACTGGAAATGGAAAAGGATCATCACTGTGCCGGATTGCGAGTGTATTATAAAAATGTGACAGGTATGAAGGAAGGAAACTATATTGAATTACATTTTGTAAAGGATTTTCTTCCCGGATATTTTTGGATATTTCCTTTAGCGAATGGAGAATGCAATGTTGGGGTTGGAATGCGATCTGATTATGTTGCAAAAAAACGCATCAATCTGAAGGAAGAAATGAACCATATCATAAAAAAATATCCACAGCTAAGCGAACGATTTAAGAATGCCGAACCTGTTGATGAGATAAGAGGATATGGATTGCCGCTAGGAAGTAAAAAAAGAAAGATAAGCGGAGATAATTATATGCTGATTGGAGATGCCGCAAGTTTGATAGATCCATTTACGGGCGAGGGAATTGGTAATGCGATATTAAGTGGATACACTGCAGCACAGCAGGTAAAGGAAAGTCTCGCCGCAAACGGTTTTTCGGCAACTGCATTAAAAAAATATGACGAGGCAATTTACCGTAGATTAGGTGGAGAGTTGCAATTGAGTTACCGCATGCAGAAACTCGTTAAATACCCTTGGTTATTCAATTTTGTGGTGCGAAAAGCGAACAGAAATAAAACTTTACGCGAGACCATCATGGTGATGTTCGAAGATATCGACATTCGCGACAGGTTGAGAAAACCTTCCTTTTATTTCAAATTGTTATTTTCGAGGTAAAATAAAAAATATGAAAAAAATGATCTACCTCGTAGTATTGGCTGCAACACTTGGCCTGGCTACATCCTGCAACAGTAAAGACAAAGACAAGGACATGGAAGAAGAACCTGATATGACCTTTGTGGTTCCTGCACAGATGACTTTCATTTCCTGATTTTCAAGTCCCCATGAAAACCCTTTTTTTACAAAAATTTAGCAATTTGCTAAAATTATTGTAGTTAATTTTGCAATAAATAATTTGATATGAAAAAACTAATTTATTCCCTTCTTATCACATCAAGTGCCATTTTAATGGTTTCTTGTGGTGGAAAAGATAAAAAGGATGGTGATGAGGAAGAATACGATCTTACCATGGCTGAACAATCTCAGTTTCAATTGGCAAGTTATGTATCTTCTGATACCGCTAAACATTTTGGAAAAACAATTACATCTGATGGTGGTGTGAATATTTATAACCTGGCAGCAAATGAAAGTACTGCCAATGGTTACACAGGAAAAGTTACCGGGAAGGTTACTTCAGTTTGCCAAAATAAAGGCTGCTGGTTGACTATGGATACTGGAAACGGCAAAACTATGATGGTTACCTTTAAAGATTACGCATTTTTTGTTCCTAAAGACCTTGCCAGCGGCACGGTAGTTACCATGGAAGGCAAAGCAGAACTCAGAACCGTAACTGTTGACGAGCAAAGACATCTTGCAGGCGATGCCGGTAAATCTCAATCTGAAATCGACGCAATAACACAACCTAAGCAGGAACTACGTTTCGTAGCTGACGGAGTGGTTATCAAGTAAAAATCCGCCTCTAACAAGGCTTTCATACTAATATATATTCGGGTGTTGAATAAAACTTTTCAACACCCCTTTTTTTTCCACCTATTAACACCTATCTTTGCGACACTTTTGAAAAAAGGTATCAAAAAATTGTTCTTAAATCAACGGAAAGGAATTAATGGTGTTGGTGGGTTTCACTCCTTCCTCCTCTCTCCTTTCTCCTCTTTCAGATTCCGTAGCTCAGTTGGTAGAGCATTACACTTTTAATGTAGTGGTCCTGGGTTCGAGTCCCAGCGGGATCACACCGAACAGGTTTAAACCCTTGTAAATCAATGATTTGCGAGGGTTTTTTGTTTAGTGGTACAACATAGGTATAACATAAACATTAAATTTTTAAGGAGTCACACAGTTAAAGTCATAAGCTGCCAGTTGATGTCACAATGGACACTTATGCCAACAGCTATTGCAATTTAGATTTTTATAATTATTTTTGCACTCTAATCTTTCGATTCAATTTAATCTTCTAATCAATTAGCGTAATTCAAACGCGATTTCTTAAAGCTTTTAATTCTTTTAATGGTTTTTCAATCTATTCCTATGGACTTATCCATTCAGGGAATGAAATTTTATATTAAACCATTTCGGATAATAAAAGATATTTTAGGAAATTAAAAAATGCTTGACACTTTAAAAGTCGTTAAGCGTAGCAAAGGAATTATTTAATAATTAATAAATAAACAATAAATATGACAATTCATATAGAAGATAGTGTATTCAATGGAATACAAAAAGATATAAATGAAATTAAAGCCAAACTAGACGCCTTGTCCACTAAAAAACCAGAATCAGATGACTGGATGGATTCATTTGACGTAATTAGAATGTTAAAAATAAGCTCCCGAACATTAGCACGATATCGTAAACAGGGGTTACTAACTTATAAATTAGTAAATAAAAGAACCATACGATATAAAAGAAGTGATGTTGAGAAATTTCTTAATACTAAAACCATAAATGCATTTAAAAAGTAAATTATGAAAAAGAATTTAAAAAATAAGGTTACTGTTGAAACATTAGATAATAACACTCAACAAAATATTGTTGCTGATGATACTTTGAAATTAGCATCAATCATGAATGCTGAAGAATTAATAAAATTGAACATTGATAAATTTCCCTATTTAATTGAAAATTTAATTCCCCTGATGGGAGTAGTAGCCTTCGCAGGAAGTTCAGATACAGGCAAG
>JAYSYX010000392.1:0-7042 GCA_043727235.1 Bacteroidota bacterium | reverse complement strand
ATTGCGAAAATCCATCATAACTTGCTGATATTCAATATCAATTGTACACAGCTAAATGTTTATTACTCAAAGAAGAGATTTCTTCCGAACAGTTGTGGTGAAAAACACCAACCACGGCATAAAAACTAATTCCCATAGGTTCATCATTCGCCGTCAAATGCCAGTCCCATTAGGGACGAAATATCGGTAGCACCAGTCCAACCAATATGACCCAAGTCCTGTAGGGACGACATGTAAAGAATGTTCAAGCGGAGAAATATCTTCATGTTTAAGTGAATGAAAATTAGAACAATAAATGAATCCATTTTTTAAACTATTATGAACCATTGGAAATTCCATTCTTTCCAAAACATTTTTATATGTCGTCCCTACAGGACTTGGGAATTCTTTTTTATTAGATGTCTACCGACATGCCGTCCCTCTGGGACTTTTTAAATAAACTGCACGGCAGATGAGTAATGAGTTATGATGAGTAGTGTCTACTTGGGAAATATGTATACGCAACATGATAGAAAAATTTTCAAAAAAGAAATCAAAGCACCAATGTTAGCAGGTTGCAATCTCATTACTCATTACTCATAACTCATTCAGTGAGGCCCTCACTGAAAAAGTGAGAGCCTCACTTGCCTTAATTAAAAAAACCTCCCTGAAAAACTCCAGAAAGGTTTTAATTTTATTAAAGTATAAATTCGAAGCAGGATCATTTGGTTTTCGAGTACCAAACTCACTTGTCCTCCATAGCTTTTTTCAATCAACATAGCTTTAGCGGAGTTGATAGCTAAGGAGGACCACTCACCCCCTTACATCATCCCATCCATTCCCCCAGGCATTCCTCCGCCCATTGGATTGTCTTTTTTCTCAGGTTTGTCAACGATTGTGCATTCGGTTGTTAAAAGAAGACCTGCAATTGATGCTGCATTTTCGAGCGCAACGCGGGTTACTTTTACCGGATCGATAACACCTGCTTTTAACAGATTTTCATATTTTTCTGTGCGGGCATTAAATCCGTAATCGTCTTTTCCTTCTTTCACTTTTTGCACAACTATGGAACCTTCAATTCCTGCATTTGCAACAATGGTTCTGATCGGTTCTTCCAATGCACGTTTGATAATTTCAACACCAATACGCTCATCATCATTCACCACTTTCATTTTATCTAAACCAACCATTGCGCGGATGTAAGCAACTCCACCACCGGGAACAATTCCTTCTTCCACTGCAGCACGAGTTGCATGTAATGCATCGTCAACACGGTCTTTCTTTTCTTTCATTGCAACTTCAGTAGCAGCACCGATATAAAGAACTGCAACACCACCACTTAATTTAGCTAGACGTTCCTGTAATTTTTCGCGATCGTAATCAGAAGTAGTTTTTTCAATTTGATTTTTGATCTCAGCGATACGAGATTTGATATCTTCTTTTTTACCTTTTCCACCAACAATTGTAGTATTGTCTTTGTCGATAGTTATGCGTTCTGCTTTTCCTAAATAAGTAAGGTCAGCATTTTCCAATTTATATCCTTGTTCTTCGCTGATAACGATACCACCTGTTAATACTGCGATATCCTGTAACATTTCTTTTCTGCGATCTCCGAAACCAGGTGCTTTAACGGCACATACTTTAATGGTTCCTCTGATTTTGTTTACAACCAATGTTGCCAATGCTTCACCATCAATATCTTCTGCGATGATCAACATTTGTGCACCTTGTTGTGCTACTTTTTCCAAAATTGGAAGAAGGTCTTTCATTGCACTGATCTTTTTATCATAGATCAACACATAACCGCGTTCCATTTCCGCTTCCATGTCTTCAGCATTTGTAATGAAGTATGGCGATAAATATCCGCGATCAAATTGCATTCCTTCAACAACTTCGCTGTAAGTATTTGTTCCTTTCGATTCCTCAACAGTGATTACACCATCTTTAGTCACCTTTATCATTGCTTCAGCTATCAATTTGCCAATTTCAGCGTCGTTATTTGCAGAAATTGAGGCTACCTGTTCAATTTTTTTATTGTCGTTGCCAACATGCTGAGCCATTTTTTTCAATTCATTCACAACAGATTCAACTGCTTTATCGATACCGCGTTTGAGGTCCATTGGATTTGCTCCGGCAGCAACATTTTTTAATCCGGCTGCCATTATTGCCTGAGCTAATACAGTTGCAGTTGTTGTTCCGTCGCCGGCAACATCAGAAGTTTTGGAAGCAACTTCCTTCACCATCTGAGCTCCCATATTTTCGATAGGATCTTCTAATTCTATTTCTTTTGCTACTGTAACTCCGTCTTTAGTAACGTTTGGAGCTCCGTATTTTTTCTCAATAACCACATTGCGACCTTTAGGACCGAGGGTTACTTTTACTGCATTTGCTAATGCATCAACACCGGCTTTCAGTTTTTCACGTGCTTCGGTATCGAATTTTATAATTTTTGCCATAGTAGATATTTGGTAATTTGTTAGTTTGTTAATTTGTTAATTGATAGCGTTTGACCCTTATAAAATTGCAAAAATGTCAGATTCACGCATGATGAGATATTCTTTACCATCGACAATGATCTCTGTACCGGCATATTTTCCGTAGAGAACGGAATCGCCTACTTTAACTGTAACAGGTTCGTCCTTTTTACCAGGACCGGCTGCTACAATAGTGCCTTTTTGAGGTTTTTCTTTTGCAGTATCAGGAATTATGATACCACCTTTTGTAACGGTTTCTGCTTCAGCAGGTAAAACCAATACCCGATCTGCCAAAGGTTTGATCGAGAGGTTAACTTTGGCCTTAGCCGTTTCTTTTGTCTTCGCCATATTTGATTTTTTATTGATTAAGTGAGTTTTATTGTTACCGCCCGCTTGTCAGATATTGTGCCACCGGTCATTTTTGCTAATTGAGGTGCAAAGGTCAGACAAAATTTCAGAAAATTAGCTTTTTTTGTAAAAAACACTGACATAATAGAAAGATTCGAATGGAGAAGATTCGAAGATTCGAGGGTAAAGGGTCTAAGGAGCATCCTTCGCTAAAGGTACGGATGCTGAAGAAGGAAGTTAGGGTGAGGAAGGGTTAAAAAAGGGGGAACGCGGATGACGCAGATTAGGCGGATTTAAAGGGATAAAAAAAGGAAAAAATAAATGAAGGAATTATGTTTTTAGGATTTGCTCAAAGTATTTTCGGGCAGGCGCGGATGACGCTGATTTGGCGAATTAAGCGGATAAAAAAAATGTGGAAATGGTTTAATAAGGATGATAATTTCAAAATGAGATAAAGTCAATTGATAATTTTCAATGAATTCATAGCTTCGGGACGGAAAATAATGTCGCCATGATAAGCAAGTCCCGTGTCACGCGTCCCGATTCCCATGTCCCTCTATGATTAGAGAATTAATCAGTATTTTTAAAAATCTAAAATGCGTAGTCCTTGTGTTTATTTGATTTTTGCTCTCATAATTTCTGCCTGTTCGAGGCCGGAATTGCCATTTGCAACACAATCAATTTCAGGTTATTATTATAATAATTGTTCGAATACTCCTGTCCTGTATAATACTATTACGCTTTTTCAGGATACTATTGTTGACACCATGCAATATTTGGGTGGAGTTTTGGGAGAAGGTTTAACGGATAATACCGGTTATTTTGAAATAGAATTCGATAGATATGGCGCCGGACCTATTTCAATAATTAGTGATGGAGATACCATTATTAATGGAATTCCTTTCGAAATTGATACTTTCACATTCCATATTTATAAAAATGTTACATACAATGTACTTTTCGAATTGGTTATTGCCAATGTAAATATTGATCCGGATTCCTTAATTGTAGATATATTTGATGATGGCATTATTGATACCATAATTTATGCCCCATTCTCCGAGGGAATATGTTATGTAGCAAGTGAAATTACTCTTCCTGAGTCAGTTTATACTTATTCTGAAGATGTTCCATTTGGTGGTGCTCTTAATGTCGGATATTCATATCTTGATAAAAGTTTTGTTAGAAATTTTAATTTATTTTGTTGTATTTACAATATTGCAAGCATTGTAATTTATTAAAAAAATTATGCACCGATTTATATCATCCGTTTTTCGAAAAATTAATTTCTTCTATTTAGGAGTTATATTAATTTTATCAGGATGTAAAATGTACACCTATTTCCCACAAGTTCCCTTAACACCTGTAACAGAACAATATACAGCCGAAATTTCTTTTTTAGCTACTCCCGCCTTGCATGGAATTCAGGCATCTTGGGCGCCATTTAACAGATTTAATTTTGGGATTTCGAGTGATTTTGGAATTCTTTATACACATGGAGGCATTGAATTCGGTGCAGGTTTTTATTACCCATTGCATGAGGGACTTGATATTGGAATTTATTCAGGAGCAGGCATAACAGGTTTTCATATCGATAAAAATTGTCCCGATGGAGATTGCACTAAGAATTTTTTTGACAGAGATCATTATACTGATTTTACTTTACGTCAATCCGATCAAATTTATAATTCGTATTTTGTCGAGCCGTATATTAGTTTAAATGTTGAATCCATTAAAATAAATTTGGGTGTAAAGATCAACACCTGCCAATATCCGGATTTTTATGTCATAGACTCTTATTCCCAAAAAAATCTTGATGGAAATACCGTTTTTTTGTATTCAGACATCTATGAAAAACCTGATGCCTATATTTCAACCTGGCAACCTTTCACATCATTAAGTATGCATGATGAAATTTGGAAAATCTCAGTTGACGCTTCCTTTGTAAACCAAATATCAACAAATGTAAGTCCGGAATATATGCGTCATAGAAAAAATTATGTCGCTGTGGGTTTAACAAGAAAATTCTAAAGGTTCGAAGGGAGAAGTGGTTGGAAGATTCGAAGGGAGAAGATTCGAAGAATTGAAGGGAAGGCTCTAAGGTGGAAAAAGGAAGGAAGACATTTAAGGTTAAAAAGGGGGGACTCGGATGCCGCGGGTCATGCGGATTAAGGGGATTTATTAACTACGAAATAATTGAAGAAACTGAAATAAATTATCTTAACCTCATCTATATTTTTTTTTATCCTTTTCATCCGCCCAATCAGCGTCATCCGCGTTCCCCCCTTTTTTCCACTCCTTTGTTTTCCTGTGTCCTTCTTGGTCAATCCGATAGTGAGACCCTCGCTGGGAGCGAGAGCCTCACTATCACTTCAGATTTCCAGCGTCCATTTTAAAATCATTAGATTGACTTAAATCCACAAAAAAACCCACCTTGTTTTACCAAGGCGGGATTCAAACCTATCCGCTTTAGAGGCGAATGTTTTTAAACGATGCTCAATGTTGAATTACAAATTTGTTTGTTGAAACACCTTCTGAAGTTTTTATACTGCAGAAATAAATTCCGGATAATAATTCTTCTGTATTAAATTTCAGATTATGATTTCCTTCATTTAATATTTCATTCTGCTTCCAAATTACTATTTCTCTTCCTGAAATATCGAATAAGGTAATATCTACTGCAGAAAGTGAAACAAGATCAAATTCAATTGTTATTTCTGTATTTGCAGGATTTGGATACAAACTGAAAGCGGAAACATTTTCTGTTTGCATTTCTGATGATTGTTCAGAAACCGTTCTCAGATCATCAGGGTTATATTCACTTATTTCACATTCATCAATCAATGCTACAAATGTGCAGCCCGATTTAGCTTCAAATCCCGGATTGAGATTTACATAAAAACCCGATTCCAATGTTACGGTTGCGGTTGAATTAACTGTTGTTACACAATCACCAATAAAACCTCCGAAAAATAATGTTGAATTTTCAATACCGTAGGTAGCATCAATGTAACCCGATAGTATATAAGTTCCACACATTTGGGCAAGATCATATGCTGTATAATAGGTAACTCCAACTGCTTGAAATGCTTGTCCCACAGAAATCACCTCTTGTGAACAACTTCCGAAAATATCTATTGCCGATTGTATCCATGCATTTCTCGCAATAATATATCCATCACCACCATTTAAATAATTTATCATTGCATGCCAGGCAATATCACGTGCATGATCATAACCAATTCCTTCCACCAAATAATCCACACCATGATCATTAGTACCTTCACCACCTTCACTCAACAAATAAAACATATAATTTTGTACACCACTATTGGTATGTACTCCACCATTATCATCACCATCCAAACTTGCCCAAAAGTCACCGAAATACGTATCAGGATCATTTGTTGAATTTGGATCAGAAAAAGAACGTATTAAACCTCTGTCTTCCGCCATTGTCCAACTAAGTGTTCCACCTTCTACATAATATTCCACCATCTCCCCAAAAATATCGGCAAACGATTCATTTAATGCACCACTTTCTTCCGAATAATCCAGTGCATCAAAATGTGCGTATTCAATAATCCCATGCATATATTCATGACCAACAATATCAAGGCAATTATAATCATCTGTTGAACCCTCCTCACAATCGTTTCCACTTCCGAAATGCAAATTGTCGAGTATATTAGTATAGTTCGCATTTGTACAATATGGATTTTCATCATCATCAAAATACGTTTTATTACTGAAGGCATCAATTAATCCATCACTGCCATCAAAACTGTAATGCCCATGTGTATTTGCGAAATAGGTATATGCACTTTTAACCGACCATAAAGTAGTGAGTACCATTCTGTTAGAACCGGAAACCCAATCTTCCCAATCGTTGTCACTATCACATATCAACCAATCATCACCATAATACGCCGTGCCATAACCCGCTGAATAATGACTTTTAATTTCGGTAGAAGGATTACAATCATCTATAGAAAAATAATCTGTACTTTCATCACCTCCACCACCACAATCCTCTGTTCTATAATCGGTATTTAATGTTTGGTCGCCATTAAATGTTGTTCCAACTGTAGTGGAATTACATGTTACGTCCAAACTTTTTGTTCTCACAATTTCACCTGTATGTGCATCCACATAAACATATTCTGCTATATATGGAAGTACTGCAAAAATATACATGCGATATGCCAACACATAATTGTCTGCTGTTATCTCCCCTTTTG
>JAYSYX010000391.1:0-2787 GCA_043727235.1 Bacteroidota bacterium | reverse complement strand
TGAAAAAAATACTAATTTATATATTAATTTTATTTTCTACGGATAAACTTATCTCGCAAAATTGCGCCCTCGAATCTACCGGATTAATACCTGTTGCAGACCTTGGGAATTCTTCTTTTAATGGATTTGTAGGCGGAAAGTACCCGGAAGGAAACAATAACATTCCATTGTCACATTTTAATAATGGCATTGAACCCTGCAATGAAATAAAACCATTAAATACAGATGGTTTGTATGATTCCGTAAACGGAAAAATAGGATTTATGGTTTTAGGTTTCAGCACTGCAGCCATGACAGGAAGATTTGTAAGGTCTATTTATGAATCGCAGAACCCCGATGATAAATTGAAAATAATTATCGGGGCACAAGGTGGAAAGGATATAAATTCAATGACAGATGGAGCAGGAAATTATTGGATGACCGTTGATTCTATATTAAAAGAAACAAACTTAACGAAGAATCAAGTTCAGATGATATGGTTGAGCAGCGGGGATATTTTATCTTATCAATTACAATTTCCAGATCAATGTTTGGTGCAAATAGAAAAATATCAATTGATGCTTGAAGGAATTAAAAATAAATTTCCCAATATCCGACTTGTATTTATTTCAGATCGAACCTATGCCGGATATATTGGGGATATTGGTGAAGGCCCCCAGGAATTAAAAGAGCCAACCGCATATTATAACAGCTGGACAGTTAAGTGGTTGATTGAAAAGCAGATCATGGGAGAAACCGGGTTTACACAAAATGAAATTCCATTTATTGATTGGGGTCCGGCTTTGTGGACCGATGGTGTTAAAGGTAATAGTGCAGGTTACACCTGGAACTGCGAGGATTCGGGTAAAGGGGGAATACATCCATCCTCAAAAGGTAGAATGAAGGAAGCGGCAATGGTATATTTATATTTTAAAGATCATCCCTATCTGAAAGAAATTTTTGCAACTTCCGAATGATCATTCCGTTTGTAATGTCGGTGGTTCGGTAAGGGTTGTGGTAACCTGATTGTATTTATAATAAATAATGCCTATTGAAACGATAATAAGAAGTATACACATCCATCTTACAACCCTACCATTCATTTTCTGCCATTCCTTAAAACTTTCAGTTTTTGTTCGTTTAATATTTATTAGTCCTGCTGCAAACATATATAATACCACAACAACTAATATAATAAATGATTGAAAGATAAGCCACTGATAAAATTCCTGCATATTATTAAATTCTGATTAATAAAACATTCCCACCATGGTTGCACATAAAAATGTTGCAATGGTACCACCAATTAAAGCTTTAATTCCCAATTCCGTTAAATTTTTTCGTTGACTTGGTGCCAGCTGACTTATTCCTCCAATTTGAATTCCAATGGAGGCGAAATTTGCAAAACCACTGAGTGCATAGGTAGCAATTAAAATAGATTTTGGATCCTGAATTACATTATCGGCTTTCATACTCGCAAAGGTAATATAGGCATTAAATTCATTTATGATAGTTTTCTCCCCAAGTAATTGACCTATGGCTAACATATCCACTGCCGGCACTCCTATCAGCCAGGCAACGGGCGAAAATACATATCCCAATATCATCTGAATGGATAAAGATTCATAACTTGTATATGCCTGAATAAATGTATTCAAAGTTGTAATATCTCCAACCCATCCCAACACTCCATTGGCAACCCAGATTAATGCAGTAAAAGCAATGAGCATGGCGCCAACGTTCACTGCAAGTTTTAGCCCATCGGTGGTACCAAGAGAAATTGCATCAAGCATATTATCACCAAGTTTTTCATTTGTAATTTTTAATTCCCTGCTGAGGTCATTTGTGGTTTGAGGGAATAACAATTTAGAACAAACTATAGCAGCAGGTGCACTCATTAAACTCTGACAAAACAAATGCAAGGCAAAATATTCCTGTTGACCAACATCAGTTCCTCCCAATAAAGTAACATAAGCTGCAAGAACACTTCCGGCAGTATTAGCCATCCCTCCTATCATAATACACAATACTTCTGAACGATTTAGTTGTTCCAGGTAAGGTTTTATCATTAATGGAGCCTCTGTCTGACCAAGAAAAATATTAGCTGAAGTAGATAAGCTTTCAGGCCCACCTATATTTAATTTCCTTAATAAATAGGCAAAAACATAAACAATCTTTTGCAGCACTCCTAAATAATATAACATAGCGGATATGGCTGCAAAAAAAATAATATTTGGCAGAACCTGAATTGCAAAAACAAATCCCCACGATTGATTTGCATCTGCAAGATTTCCAAATAACATTTCAGTACCCTTGTGGCTTAAGCTGATCATTGCAACAAAGGTTTTCGAAATTGCCTGCATTGCGATCACAAATGAATTGGTAGGCAACAATTGCGTGACTACAGACAAACACAATACAAATAATGCGAGAAGTATGCTCCATTTAACAGGGGATCGTTCTTTGATCCTTGCTTTTACAATAATATACACCGTTATTATTCCGAGTAAAACAGACCAGAAAATAGAAACATTATTAAACCTTAAATCAAGAACTCCTGCTGCGAGCATAAATTGAGCAAAGAGTCCAATACCAACTAATTTCCAATCGATCGCTTTTCTGTTATTACTCAGTAAATAACATATGCCGATCAGAGCAATCATTCCGAGTAAACCGCGTAGAAAATTTTCCATTTTTACAATCTAACTCTTTGGTTTGCCAATTTGAAAAAAATAATTGATGGGATATTATCCAATGGTCTTTATTCAGGAAACAGCGCCGAAGGTAGCAGATATTCCAATAACCACA
>JAYSYX010000390.1:0-2788 GCA_043727235.1 Bacteroidota bacterium | reverse complement strand
ATCAATGAGTGGTCTGAATCTATGTGTTTCACCACCAATAATTGCAACCATAAGCGGAAGACCTAACGACCCTGCCCGTGCAAATGATTCCGGAGTTCCACCTACTCCCAACCAGATCGGAAATGGATCTTGTAACGGACGTGGATAAATTGCCTGATTTTTTAAGGCAGGTCGAAATTTCCCTGACCAATTCACCACTTCATTTTCGCGAATATTTAAAAGTAATTCCAATTTTTCAGCAAAGAGTTCATCATAATCATTTAATTGAAATCCGAAAAGGGGAAAAGCCTCCGTAAATGATCCGCGACCAACCACCATTTCCGCTCTTCCGTTGGAGATAAGATCAAGTGTCGCGAAATTTTGAAATACGCGAACAGGATCAGCAGCACTCAAAACGGTTACGGCACTTGTGAGTCGGATGTTTTTAGTGCGTGCGGCAGCTGCTGCAAGTATCATGGCAGGAGCAGAGTCGAGAAATTCTTTGCGATGGTGCTCTCCAATACCGAATACGTCTAATCCGCATTTATCTGCATATTCAATTCTTTCCAATAATTCAGCGAGTGCTTGGGTTCGCTGTTTTCCAATATCGTCGCCCTCTTTTATTGTTGCTGAAGCGAAACTATCAATTCCAATTTCCATTGTTGTGATTTATCTAATTATTGAATTATTATTCCTCCAAAATGGTTCATATAATTAATAAAATTAAATTTTAGCGCAGGTTTGAATAAAAACAAAATTGCAAATCTAAATTTATCATAAAAGCCCTCACAAATAATATTTAAATTTATTTGTGAGGGCTTACAATTAAAATTATAAGTGTATTTATTTAATTATTAATCCTTCAATTTCATCAATAAGTAAGAATATTCCAAAGCAGCTGATCTCGCTCTTTGTTCATTGGTTGAGGAGCCTGCGTGTCCTCCTTCAATATTTTCATAATAATAAACCTTATATCCCATCGCATTCATTTTTGCCACCATTTTTCGCGCATGACCGGGATGAACACGGTCGTCGCGGGTTGAAGTTGTAAAAAATACTTCAGGATACTTCGTATTGGGTTTTAGATTTTGGTATGGAGAATATTTTTTAATGTATTCCCATTCCTCAGGAATATCAGGATTACCATATTCACCCATCCAACTTGCACCTGCTAATAATTTATTGTAGCGATACATATCCAATAGCGGAACCTGACAAACAACAGCATTATATAATTCGGGGCGCTGTGTAAATGCAACACCAACTAAAAGTCCGCCATTACTTCCACCCATAATTCCAAGATGTGGGGGAGATGTTATTTTTTTTGCGATAAGATCTTCTGCAACAGAATGGAAATCGTTGTATACATTTTGTCTTTTTTCTTTTAATCCTGCCTGATGCCATTTCGGACCAAATTCACCTCCACCGCGGATATTAGCCAGAACATAAGTTCCACCATTTTCTAACCAGGCATTTCCAATTGTTCCGGAATAAAATGGTTGAGAGGAAGACTCAAATCCACCATAAGCATATAAAAGAGTTGGATTTTTTCCATCATTTACTTTTGTTTTGGAAGAGACCACAAAATAGGGAACCATTGTACCATCAGTGGATTTAGCCTTAAATTGTTCTACCTTATATTTAGAGGCATCAAAATATGCGGGCAACGATTTAAAAGATTTAACGGTGTTTTTACCTGCATCAGCAATATATAAAGTTGTTGGGGTAAGAAAATTTGCAAAATTAAAGAAGTAAGTATCAGAAAATTCATCTGCATCGATGGTATAAATTGTTCCGAAGTCGGGAGCATTTACTTTTTCTTTAGTCCAACTGTCGTTAGCAAAAGAATAGATATACATTTCACTTTTTACATTGGTAGTTAATGTTAATATCAATTTATTTTGTGTGTTAGTTATTCCGGAAACACTTGAAAATTCATCAGGACGATAAACTAATTGCACGTGTTTATTTCCTTTTAAGAGATCGGTAAAAGCGATACTTACAAGATCACCTTGTTTAAAGGTAATGGGACCAATTTCCCAATCTGATTTTAACGATACTAACAATTGATCATGTAATATGCCACTGATATTACAATCCTGCGGCAAATCCAGTTTTATAATTTTATTATCGAGCCATACATTTGTTTCAGAGGTATAAAAGGTCATGGCTTTGGTAATAATGGTATATTTTTTATCACCATCTTTCATCATTCCTCCCCATGTTCCAACATCATCCGCTTTACCTTCGTAAATAAGTTTTGCATCCTTTAACTGAGTGCCTCTTGTCCATATTTTTACCTGACGAGGATAGCCTGAGGTGGTCATACTTCCTTCACCAAAATCGGAGGCAACAATTAAAGTATTTTCATCCAAATAACTTACTCCACCCTTTGCTTCATCCACAAAAAAACCACCATCAATAAATGATTTGGTATCCACATCAAATTCCCTTGTTATAACAGCATCACCACCACCCTTCGACAAACTTACAAGAAAGCGGTTGTAATCAGGATAAAGTCCTTCAGCACCTTTATATACCCATTTGATATCATCTTTTTTCGCCATAGCATCTATGTCCAACAAAATTTCCCAATCAGGGTTGCCACTTAAATATTTTGCACGGAGTGTGCGTCTCCATATTCCTCTTTCATGATTTTTATCCTGCCAGAAATTATAAACATATTCTCCGCGCATACTTGGATACACAATACGGTCGGTGGAATTATATATCTCTAAACTCTTTTTATAAATACTCTCATATTCTTTTTGCTGACTAAGTTTGTCAATAGTAGTTTTATTTTGTTGGG
>JAYSYX010000389.1:0-2791 GCA_043727235.1 Bacteroidota bacterium | reverse complement strand
CCTAAATGTGTTAGTTAATACTTAATGTTTGATTTTTAGGATAGGTAATATCAAACTCAAGTTCGAACTTGGCCACTTCTTTCGGTTTTAGTTTTTCTCTCCAGGTTACAAAACCTGTAAGTTCGTCAAGAAGCCCCTTTCCCAATTCATTAAGTTCAACCTTAATATCATCATCCTGAGAGATCGGGATCTGATCCATAACGATTATTTCAAGACTGATGGGTTTGCTGTTTCTCACAGAAATTTCAAATGCCATGGATTTTGTGTTGTTGGCACCGATTATTCTATCGGTCGATTTATCCGCGATCATGGTGCGTTTAACGTCTATGGATTTATCTCTTCCCAAAGAAACGGATAAAGTATCGCTAAGACTTAATGGATCTAAATACGTTTTAGCCACATAAGTATTATTAAAATAGATATTTGCATTTCCAGGAAGGAGATTTACACCCTCCCATTCCGTAATTCTTGCAATCAGGAATGCACTTTGTTCAATTTTAGGAACAATTAGATAATTATAATCTGCAGGTAAGGTTTTCGATTGAAGAGAAACAAGATGTCCTTTGCCATCGGCAGGAATATTATATGTCTGATTTATTTCAAATTCCACATTTGCTATGGTTTGGGTTTGCGTAGTGATATTATGAGAGTAAGTTGCATCTTTATCAACTGCTTTAGATTTAGCAAGAGTTGTAATTTCTCCGTTTATTTCCTGATCAGTTGCTGATGGTGCAGATTCAGATTTTGCATCATCGTAATCGCGGTTGTAATAATATTGATAGTATCCAACATACCAGGTTGTTAATTGAGGAAGTGTATTTCCCAACATTGGATTTCCGGTTGAGCATGTAAGTTTCACATTCTTCCAATCGATGCCTGAATTTTGCCAGATATTGGCCTTATAATTTAATTGTACGGGCTGCCCTATATCCGATGCTCTGATATCATATGTTGCATACCACCCCGCATTAAAAGTAAGATAGTTTACTTCAATTTTTGCACTTATTGCAGCTTCCGTCGCTACAGAAACTACTATCTGAGGAACAGGAGCCATTGCTGATATCTGCGCATTTTGTTGTGCCCAATAATTTTGCAGATCATACATGCGTTGTTGCATTTTTGATTTTTCTTTATTCGCATTTAATTCTTTTCTCTCCAGTTTTAAAAGATCGGCATAAATAGCATTTAATTTAAGGTCGTAATATTCTATGGTTTCCTGCAGTAATTGAAGCGAATCCGTTCCGGCATTTGTGAGCAATAATTTATTGCTTAACAACATCTGGTGCTGAACATTTAAAACATCGCGTTTTTGTTTTATATCCTTTATTAAAAAGTCGATATCAAGAATAGAGTCTTCAAGATTTTTAATTTTTTTCTGAATGTCGCTCGGCAATTGCGTTTGTTGCACCGGTTCAGGGTAAAATAAACGATATTGTACATCCAGGATCGTAAATTCTCCCTTCCCTCCTGCCTGTATGCTATTTTGATCGAGGAATTGAGAAATTCCTTCAATAACCACGTCTGTATTTCCTGCGGGAAGATTAATTATTTTGGTGTGAAATAATTGAGCTCCATTTAAAAAGACCGTTGCGCGATCAGGTTGCACGCTAACAATAATGGGATCACCGGCATATATAGAAAAAGATATGAAGGCTAAAAGAATGGATAGTAAATTTTTCATTTTTGTTTGTTTTGCAGTTAGGATGTAGAAAAAGTTTCGATTCCATAAAATGTGGAAATGCACTTTTCTAAATTAGGTGCAAATTTTTTATCCAAACAAACACCATCATACTACGAATTTCTAATTTCCATACCCATTCGAGTTTGTAGGCTTTTGTATCAAAACGCTCACTTCCCCCATATTTTCTTAAATTTGCGCATGCTCAAAACCCTGCGCATTTCGAACTATGCAATAATTAATGAGGCGGAGATCCTTTTTTCTGATAAGATGAATATTATTACTGGAGAAACAGGTGCCGGAAAATCAATTTTATTGGGGGCCCTGAGTTTAATACTCGGTGAACGAGCAGACAGCAAAGTCTTATTCAACAAGGACAAAAAATGTATTGTAGAAGCCGAATTTGATATCTCACACTACGGATTAAAAACTTTTTTTGAGGAAGAAAATATAGATTTCGAAGAGAATACAATAATTAGAAGAGAATTATCGGAAAATGGAAAATCGCGTGCATTTATTAATGATACACCGGTAAATTTAAATGTGCTTCAAAAATTATCCGACAAACTTATCACCATTCACTCGCAACACGAAACAATGGATCTTGGAGATTCTACTTTTCAGTTAACAGTAATAGATGCGCTTGCAAATACGCATGAATTGTTGAATATTTATAAAACACATTTTCATAACTGGAAATTGTGCAGTAAAAAATTGCGTGAAACTGAAGAAATTGCAAGTAAAGCTTTGACTGAAAAAGATTTTATCGAATTTCAATATGAAGAACTCGATAAAGCGGAACTCGATTTCATTGATCAGATTGAATTGGAATCAGAGCTCACACAACTTACCCATTCGGAAGAAATAAAAAGAAATTTAATTCAAAGTGTTGACTTACTGGAAAATGATACAGTGAATGCATCCGCAAATTTGCGTCTAGTGATCACTCAGCTAAATGCAATCGCAAAATACACGCCTGAACTCGAGAGTTATATTCAGCGATTAGAATCGAGTTATATTGAAATTAAGGATATCACCAGAGATCTGGAAAACAGATCAGAATTAATTATTGCAAATCCTGCGCGGAGTGAAGAGCTCACTCAAATGCTAAAC
>JAYSYX010000388.1:0-2802 GCA_043727235.1 Bacteroidota bacterium | reverse complement strand
TTGCGTAAGTGCGGGGGAAGCATCGATTCTTATGTCGTGAGAAAACACAAAAATCAGGCTTTTCCCGCCTCTTTTCAAAAATGTCCAGTAGTGTGATGATACTGTCATTTTTAGTTAAATAAACTCTGGCTATTCAAACCATGGTTTATAGAATAAAGTATACTTAAGGCCGCTCTTTCGTTCTGAAATAACTTTGGCGGGGATACCCGCTACAATGCTCATAGGAGGAACGTCTTTTGTTACTACACTATTTGTTGCTACCACCGCGCCCCGGCCAATCCTGATACCTGGTAGAATAGTAACCCTGGAAGCTATCCAAACATAGTCCTCTATGATGACATCTCCCCCTTTATCACCATGATAATCGTCATGAACATTATGTTGCAGGGTCCATATATTCGTCTCCTGCGCAATGTCAACATTGTTACCTATTATCAACTTTCCACCACGACCATCAAGTAATACTTGCTTATTAAAAACACAGTTATTGCCTATTTTTATATTTCTACCATTTCTGATTTCTAATCCCATAAGAAAAGAGCAATTTACACCAAGGGTATTTATTTTTTGCCGAATGGCTATTTTTCTAATAAAATGAAAAGGGATGTACATAATAAATTTCACAAACAGGTAGTGATAGAACGCTATATAAATATAGTATAGGGGTCGTATTAGATATTTAAGTTTTTTTTTGTTTTGGATGCTCATGCTAGAAAAACACAGTCAATATTACTCATTCAAAATTCTGAAAATGATTTTTGATAACGCATCGGCATGATTTATGCGCAAATATTTTTGATTAATGGTTTTGTTATACCGAAATTCTTGAAAATGTGTTAAGAAATTGTATAATTTTTCAGCATTGTTATCTGTATCATCTGCATCAAATATGACACCAAGTCCTGTTGATTTAAGCATTTCCTGTTGTTCTCCCTCTGTAACAAAGCCTAATATGGGTTTACCATTTTCTAAATATGAAAAAACTTTACTGGCAATACAATAGTCTTTTCCATCAATTACTTTGACAGAGGTTATTAGATATGCATCACAATTATTATGAAAACTTACAATTTCACTACTGTTTAAATAGCCGGCATATTTATAATTTTCACTTAAGTCAAATTCTTTAACCTGCGATAATAGCCATGCTGGTTCTTCTCCAGCCAAGTGAAATTCTATTTTATATTTTAGATACGGGTATGTGTTGAATAATACATTTAATGTTTTAAAGAAAAAATAAGGTGAACGATACTTCCAATCTTCAATACGATTTGTGTAGTATAATTTTTTTAACCCTTTTCTTTCATTCCATGATTTCATTATTTCCACTTGGCCTTCCGGGGTGTAATAAAAATGACCACTATACCCAATAATATATTTTTTTTTATATTCCTGAATAGGCTTAGTTGTAATAACATTTGTTTCAATTGGACAACTAATTCCATTCGGAATAACATCGATTTTTGTATGAGAAATAGACGGGTGTGTCTCAAGTAAATCTATTTTCATTTGATTTGATACTACAATAATTTTATCTGCATTTTCAAGATAATATTTTTCTACCCAATGTACACGCAAAAAATGGAAATACGTAGTATAAGGTGCTGGCCTCCATAGGGAATAGTGGTCACGCATATCTAGTATTATTGGAATATTATACTTTTTTAATAAAGGAATAAATAGTCGTGGAGTGCTAAAAGGTGGAATAGTTATATATGCAATATCAATTGCGTTAGTTTCTATTATTTCTTTAAATTTTTCTTTAACGCTATGTTTGATTGAACGGCCCCAAAAATCATCAGTTTTAAAAAAATGAATAAATTTATTTAGGAAGGGTAATGAGACGTCGGAGATTGATTTTTTATCATATTTAATAAGTTGAATTTTTACATCCTTGTCCAGTTCATCTAATAATTTAGTGTTCGTTGCTTTTGGGTGGTCTGACACATCTAATGTGAGAACCACAGGATTTACACCAAATTTTGGTAAATTTTTTGCAAAGTAAAATGGCCTGTGTGCACCTCCTAAATTAAGTGGAGGAAACTCCAATGCAATTAGTAATAAATTAATTGACTTGGGCGGCATTAAGAATTACTTTTATAATTTTTTGCGCTGTATCCCCTTCCCCATAAACATTTTTTAAGTACTTATTAGTGGCGCCATAAATAATCTCTTGAAGTGAGGTCAAATCATCGAAAAGCAAAGTGTTCCATCCACCGGTTAATGTTTCTGTCCATTCTGTTTCAGAGCGTATCGTTACACATTTTTTCTTCAGCATATACGCTTCCTTTTGAATGCCTCCCGAATCTGTTATGATGGCTTTCGCATTATATTGGAGTTGAATACTTTCGAAATAAGATACCGGAGCAATAAAATCGATGTTATGGTATGTAGTAAAATCTAAGGGCATATTTTCCAATTTGTTTTTGGTACGTGGATGTAAAGAAAATACTACTTTTTTATCTAAAGTATTCAAGTGGTTTAAAATATAAATCAAACGGTTTACATCATCCGTATTATAGGGTCGATGAATAGTAGCAAAATAAAAATTATTATTATTATTTTCTTTCAAGATTCCATGCTCTTTGCTTATTCGTATCATATCAAACATAATATCGCCAACCATGTAGACATTTTTGTTTATTCCTTCTTTAGCCAAATGCTCCAGGGCGATAGGTATTGGGCAAAAGAGTAAACTACTGACTTGATCGGTCAGTATTCTGTTTATCTCCTCCGGCATTGATCGGTTGAAACTCCTTAGACCCGCTTCAATATGCGCTACTGGTATATTCAATTTCGCGG
>JAYSYX010000387.1:0-17500 GCA_043727235.1 Bacteroidota bacterium | reverse complement strand
TTAGCCTGATGGAAGAATTCCGGGTTTTAAAAGGAATGTAACGATTATCCTTAATTCGGAGCCCTCTAAATACTATATACTAAATACTAATTACTAAAATATGAGTGTAATATTATTAGCCACAGAAAAACCCTTCGCCAGAGACGCCGTAGAACTGATAAGAAACGTGATTGTTGAAGCAGGACATGAAATGAAATTATTAGAAAATTATACAGAAAAATCTCAGTTATTAGAAGCCTGTTCCGATGCAGATGCAATAATTGTTCGCAGTGATATTGTGGATAGAGATGTAATTAATGCTGCCGCAAATTTAAAAATTGCAGTACGTGCCGGTGCTGGATACGATAATCTTGATCTTGCAGCTGCTACTGAAAAGAATATTGTTTGCATGAATACTCCGGGACAAAATGCAAATGCTGTTGCAGAATGCGCTTTCGGTATGATGATATTTATGGCTCGTAAACAATTTAACGGAAGTTCAGGAACAGAATTGCGCGGAAAAAAATTAGGCATTATTGGATATGGAAATATCGGACGGTATATGGCACAGATCGGTCGCGGATTTGGAATGGAAGTTTTTGCTTATAAAAGAAATATGGACAGACTTGCACTGCAAATAGATGGTGTAACTCCTGCCAATAGCTTCGAGGATATTTTTGAAAACTGCGAATATATTTCTTTGCATATACCTTCCAGTGCAGAAACTAAAGGTGTAATTGATTATCACCTTCTTAAACTTTTACCGAAGGGTGGAATGCTTGTAAACACAGCACGTTTAGATGTTGTTAATGAAGATGATCTTTTAAAACTTATGGGTGAAAGAAGTGATATAACTTATGTGACAGATTTTGTTCCTAAAAAAGAATATGATTTTAAAGAGAAATTTTCAAAACGTATTTTTTATCCCGCAAAAAAAATGGGTGCACAAACGGAAGAAGCAAATGTGAATGCAGGAATTGCAGCTGCAAAACAAATAATTGATTTTTTAGATAAAGGAATCGACACCTTTAGAGTAAATTAATATCTGAACAAAAAAATTAAGTATACCAAGTTTACGGATGTTGAAAAAATATCCATTTTCGAAAAAAAATGCAAAAAAAATGCGAAGTTTTCACTTCGCATTTTTTTTATATTTAAATGTATTTAATTTACATATACATTTTTGCTGGCAACACCATCATTACTATTAATTGTTACTACATAATTTCCAGAAGCAAATGCGCTTAGGTCAATTTGAGTAGAACCATTAGTTAATGTTTGGTTTGCGATCAATTTTCCGGTAAGATCGAAGATCTGAACAGTTGCATCAACAAGATTAACATTGTTGATCACGTTTACCATACTTCCGAAACTGTAAATATTTACAGAACCTGCTGGTAATTCAACTACTCCGATACCAATTGTAGCACCTGCTTCAATTGCTCCATCTGCCGTAGCCTCGTAAGCGAAGTCCATAATTGTAACAAATACATCACTAATATCAGATTCTAAACGAACCCAACCATAGTGAACATCACTTCCTATTGCGAATTTTACTCCAATGAATTTTTCGCCTTCGCCCGGGAAATTACCATAAGTAACACCATAGAAGTTAGAAGCAACAACAGCTACGTTTCCAAGACTAGGGTAACTTAAAAATGAACCATCAGGTCCGATCTCATCACCTGCATCAAGGGCAGAAGCATATGGATAGTATGGTCCAACAGTTCCGATAGCCTGATTAGATGGTCCACCAATACCTAATGACGCAACACTTCCGAAAGCAGAAGCAAATGACCAGGTTCCGTTAGAACCGGTTAAACTTGAAGCTGCAATAATGAAATCCATAGTGCCATCACCGTCGATATCCATCTCGAATGCTTCTCCAAGACCGATAGTAACATCTGTAATGTCAGTATAAACCACTTCTGCATTCAATGAAGAAGCACCGGCAGTTAAAGCAGCGGCCATAGCTGAATACGCCTTTAGTTTTGAACCAGTTAAATTTTTGTAAATCTTATTCATAATATTTTTTTTTATTTGATTGCCCAAATATACAATTTTTTTCATATTCAAAATTAACAGGACTATTTTTTTAGGTGGGTTTCGCAGATCTGTTTGTCTATTATTCGGTCAGAACACAGTGATCTAGACACTTTCCTGAAAATAACAGCGCTGATAAAAACAAAGACAAAACACTTTCTATCTTTGCAAAAAAATAGATTTATGGCAATTATTAACCCATTTAATGGATGGAGACCTAAACCGGAACTCGCAGAATCGGTGGCGAGTCGCCCTTATGACGTATTAAACAGTGAGGAAGCACGCGAAGAGGCTGCCGGAAATGCAGTGAGTTTTTTGCACATTTGTAAACCTGAAATTGACCTTCCGGAAGATATAGATCATTATGCTGATGCTGTTTATGCAAAGGCAGTGGAAAACTGGAAACGTTTTCAAACTGACGGAACTTTTAGTCAGGATGCCAAACCTTGTTTGTATGCCTATCGTCAGATCATGAATGGCCACTCACAAATCGGTTTGGTTGCGAACTCGAGTATTGAGGACTATTTTGACGATATTATTAAAAAACACGAATTTACTAGACCTGAAAAAGAAAACGACCGTATCAGACATATGTTTGAATTGCAGTGCCACCCTGAGCCTGTGTTTTTAACCTATCCGGATGTATTATCAATTGACAATATTATTAATACGGTAGCAGAATCAACCTCACCAATAAATGATTTTACAGCAGACGACGGAATTCAACACACATTTTGGGTCATTGACGATGACAAACAAATTGCAGAGTTGGTTCAGTTATTTAAACAATCTGTACCCTATACTTATATCGCCGATGGTCACCATCGAAGTGCATCGAGTGCAAAGGTGGGAAAACGTATGGGAGATGCAAATTCTAATCACACAGGAAATGAAGAATACAATTTCTTTTTGAGTGTGATATTTCCAGCAAGCCAATTAATGATCATGGATTACAATAGGGTTATCATCGATCTTAACGGGCACTCAAAACAAGATATAATAACTGCTTTGGAAAATAATTTTCATGTGGAACGGAAAACCTCAACCTACAAACCGGAAAACCTGCATAACTTCGGAATGTATATTGATAAGGAATGGTATAAACTTACTGCAAAAGAAAATACATATGATAATAATGATCCAATAGCGGTTCTTGACGTCACAATTTTATCAAATCATATTTTAGATCCGATATTTAATATTACAGATCAACGCACCGATAAAAGAATTGATTTTGTGGGTGGGATAAGAGGATTAGGCGAATTGGAAAAAAGAGTGAACAGCGGAGAAATGAAGATCGCTTTTAGTTTATATCCAGTTTCTATTCAGCAATTGATAAATATTGCAGATTCAGGAAATGTTATGCCACCGAAAAGCACATGGTTTGAACCGAAATTGAGAAGTGGTTTGGTGGTGCATACTTTTTAATGAAGGAATGAAGGAATGAAAGAATGAAAGAATGAAAGAATGAAGGAGTGAAAGAATGAAGGAAAAGGGGATCACGGATGACGCGGATTGGGCGGATTTAAGGGGATAAAATGAAGGATGAGGAATGAAAGAATGAAAGTTTAACTATAAATTTTTTAATTGATTATGAAATTTAATACTAAGGTTATACATGCGGGGATAGAACCTGATCCATCTACGGGGGCAATTATGACTCCTATTTTTCAAACTTCTACTTATGTGCAAAATGCACCGGGTGATCACAAGGGATACGAATATGCGCGTACGCAAAATCCAACAAGAGATGCATTACAAAAAAATCTTGCTGCACTGGAAAATGGAAATTTCGGAATTTGTTTTGCAAGTGGATTAGCTGCGACTGATGGTATAATAAAATTGTTCAGTCAGGGTGATGAAATAATTTCCACCAACGATCTCTACGGAGGATCATACAGAGCATTTACAAAAGTATATGCGCGCTTTGGAATGAAATTTCATTTTGCAGATCTTACAGATCCGGAAAGCATAATTCCACTTATCAATCCGGCAACAAAAATGATATGGATAGAAACTCCTACAAATCCGATGTTGCAAATTGTTGATATTGAAGCAGTTTGTAAAATTGCAAAGGCACATAATATATTAGTATGTGTTGATAATACTTTTGCTTCGCCTTATTTACAAACACCACTTGATCTCGGTGCCGATATTGTTATGCATTCTGCAACAAAATATTTAGGTGGTCACAGCGATGTTATTCATGGATGTGTTATTGTAAAAGATAAAACATTGGCAGATCAATTATATTTTTTACAAAATGCAACAGGTGCCGTTCCCGGGCCTCAGGATTGTTTTTTAATATTACGAGGAATCAAAACATTGCATCTGCGAGTTCAAAGAAGTTGCGAGAATGCAGAAAAAATTGCGCATTTCCTCAGAACCCATTCAAAAATTGACAAGGTGTATTGGCCGGGATTTTCTGATCATCCAAACCATACAATTGCTGCAAAACAAATGCGAATGTTCGGAGCAATGGTTTCCTTTACTTTAAAAGGCGATGATTTTATAGAAGCGACTAAAATATTATCTTCCACACATTTATTTTCACTTGCTGAAAGTTTAGGTGGGGTAGAAAGTTTGATCGGACATCCTGCAAGTATGACACACGCCTCCATACCAAAGGAAGAGCGTTTAAAAAACGGATTGGTGGATTCGCTTATAAGGTTAAGCGTAGGAGTTGAAGATGTGGAAGATCTGATTCAGGATCTGGAAAAAGCATTGAACTAAGGTTTATATTTTTGTTGGATGTAAATTTTATTTAAGCCCGGTTCAGCTTGAAATATATATTTATTATTATTTATTCTTGTTTCATATTTAACGATCATGAATCTTAATACACTAGCACTTTTTTTCCTTGCAGTTGGCCCTGCTGCAGCTATAATAATATTTTTTTATGCTAAGGATAAACACGACAGGGAACCTTTTGGTGTTTTATTGCGCAGTTTCCTCGCCGGATGCTTTAGCGTACTTCCAGCTATTGTTCTTGAAAGTGCTTTGCCCATGTTTGTGCCGGGAAGTACAGGAACCTCCATAATTTCAATTGCAATTTACACTTTCGTTATAATAGCAGCAAGTGAGGAGTTTTCTAAATTTTTATTCCTCCGTTATTATGCATATAAAAAACCTTCTTTCAACGAACCTTACGATGGAATTATTTATGCGGTAATGGTGGGAATGGGTTTTGCCACCGTAGAAAATCTCATGTATATTTTCGGTGCCGACACCTTAGGTGCTGCATGGGGAACCGCAGGTCTCAGAGCAGTTACCGCTGTTCCCGCGCATGCAACCTTTGCCGCAATAATGGGTTATTATATTGGACTTGCAAAATTTAATCATGCGAATGAAAAATCTTTGATGTTTCGCGGATTTTTATTGGCAACGATACTCCACGGATTTTATGACTTTTTCCTTTTCCAGAATATTACAGTCGGCTTATATATAGGCGCAGTGGTCTCCCTCATAATTGGTTTGCGATTCAGTATAAGAGCTGTGAAATTGCACAAACAAAATCCTAATTCCTTTCAACAAAAAACAGATGCAATTGATTCTGTTGAATTCGAGGATACCGACAAAGGTTTTGATTCGCCAAACCGGCCAAACACTTGAGATCGATGAAGCATGATGAGAAACGTGAATTTTTAGAAAGGCAATATCATTTATACAACAGACCTGATTTTATTATCAACGACCCGGTTTCGATCCCACATCAATTTAATAAATTACAGGATATTGAAATAATTGGTTTTTGGACCGCTATGCTTGCATGGGGTCAACGTGTTACCATCATCAACAAGGCGAATGATCTTATTAGATTAATGGAAAATGCTCCTTACGATTTTATAACAAATCACACAGAAAAGGATCTTCGAAAATTTGATATTTTTAAACACCGAACTTTTAATTATACAGATACCCTGTATTTCATTCACTTTTTTAAACGATTTTATTCCACTCATCATTCCCTTGAGCAGGCATTTATATTTGAAGGTTCTGAAAAGGAAGAATCTGTGGAAAAAATGCTTATTAATTTCCACATAATATTTTTTGATGATCCGGATGCTCCGCACAGAACAAAAAAACATGTGCCCACCCCAACCTCCAAAAGCACCTGTAAACGACTGAATATGTTTTTGCGATGGATGGTTCGTAAAGATATGGCCGGAGTAGATTTCGGCTTGTGGAATTCCATACGGCCGGATCAGCTGATATGCCCTCTGGATGTGCATGTTGAGCGAATTGCCAGAAAATTACAACTTATAGAAAGAAAACAAACCGACTGGTTGACAGCCAAAGAATTAACTTTGAATTTAAGACTCTTTGATGCAACTGATCCTGTAAAATACGACTTTGCATTATTTGGAACTGGGGTAATGGAAAAAAATGGCATGATATTTTAGCTCTCTTGCAAATACAAATTAAATTCTAAATGACCTCAACGAAAAACTGGATGGAATCCGTGTTATACGATATCGCTGAAATGAGCGAAATAGACATCAACGATAACATGCTTCAAATTAATGACCGGATTGTTTTGCGAACCAAACTCATTGAGGTTATATCATACCTTATGGATCACAACTTTGAAAAATTGCTTCTCATTTTATACCGTATAGATGTGGATGAAGAAAAAGCAAAAACATTACTCGCAAAACATCTTCCATCCTCAGCTCCTGAAATATTAGCAGACCTGATAATTCAGCGCCAGATCAAAAAAGAGGAAGTTAAAAGATCGTTTAAACAACCTTCACCTGAATTTGCAGACGACGAAGACTTAAGGTTATAAAAGTATAGCAGTTTTATTTCCTTGATTGAATGGTATATTAATAATTACATACTATTCATTTACGAGACCCAAAAATGTTTTTATAAAGTCCTTCCCTTTTTAATTGAGGTGCAAACTCTGCGCTTAAAGTGGTGAAGAAATTTGAGATGGGTTCAAATACATTCTCTTACAAAATAAAAGGACATTACAATCACTGTTACAATTTTTATAAATGTTCCGGCAAGAAATCCGATAAAAGAACCCCATGCACTTCTAAGTGCCCTTTTTTTATTTTTATTGTCGTGTAATATCTCTCCCAAATAAGCACCTGCAAAAGGTCCTATTATTAATCCCAAAGGCTGAGGCGGAATAAAAATACCCAATAGTGTTCCAGCCATTGCACCTCGCTGCCCTGCCTTTGTTCCTCCATATTTTTTTGTTCCCCAGGTTGGTATATAATATTCAAGAATGCCCTGAATCACAACAACAATTGCCCAAATAATGAGAAATTCATTAGAAAATTCTCCAAAGCGTGAGAAATGCAATAATATAAAACCCCCGTAGCAAATAGGTGGACCCGGCAAAATAGGTAAAACACTTCCGAGTATTCCCATAAGCATACAAACTATTGCTAATATCAATAAAACAATGTCCAAAGTAATCAAAATTAAGCATTGAAAGTGACTGGTGTTGTATTTTTGTGAAATAAATAAATTATATGGAAGTGGATTCAAATGACCCGAAACTTTCGTCATGGGTACCGGTTGAAAACAACAGCGATTTTCCAATTCAAAACCTGCCTTTTGGAATTTTCAAAAGAGAAGAGGAACATCCTCGTGTGGGAGTTGCAATCGGTAATTTCGTACTTGATCTTTTCGCTTTGCATAAAGAGGATTTTTTTGGTGCTTTATTACTTGACGATAACGTTTTTTATAATCACTTTTTAAATGATCTTATTAAAACAGGAAAATACAAGACGCGTGCATTGCGCTTTGCCATTTCTCTCCTGTTAAGAGAAGAAAATACCTCACTTAAAAACAGGCCCGACCTCTACTCAAAATTTTTATTCCCAATGAATGAGGTTGAAATGTTACTTCCAATTAATCCGGGTGATTATACTGACTTTTATTCCAGTGAGCAGCACGCGACAAATATTGGTAAAATGTTTCGCCCCGACAATCCTTTATTGCCAAACTGGAAACATATGCCCATCGGGTATCATGGTCGTTGTTCGTCTATAGTAAAAAGCGAAACAGAAATAAGTAGACCAAAAGGGCAAACAATTATTAAGGATGGTGATGCTCCAATATTTGGTCCGACAAAACAATTGGATTTTGAATTGGAAATGGCTTTTATCACACATGAAGGAAAACCACTTGGACAAAATATTACTACGGAAGAAGCTGATGATTATATTTTCGGAATGGTGATATTCAACGACTGGAGTGCCCGCGATATTCAGAGATGGGAGTATGTTCCGCTCGGACCATTTTTAGCAAAGAATTTTGCATCATCCATTTCTTCGTGGGTGGTAACTCTTGATGCAATGGAACCATTTAGAATTCCGGGTACCGAACAAGTTCCGGAAATATTGGATTATTTAAAATTTGAAGGAAATAAAAATATTGATATTAATCTCGAAGTATATATTTCTCCTGAATTTACAGAGAAAAGTCTGGTGAGCAGTTCCAATTATAAATATATGTATTGGACCATGGCACAACAATTAGCACATCAAACTTGTAATGGATGTAATATTCGTGCTGCTGATATTTATGCATCAGGAACTATTAGTGGAAATGAACCAAATACTTACGGCAGTATGATGGAACTCACATGGCGTGGGGAACGACCCATTATTATGAACGATGGCACAGAACGCAAATTTATAAATGATTATGATACCGTTATTATGAAGGCATGGAGCGAAAAAAACGGTATCCGCATCGGATTTGGAGAGGTAAGAAATAAGATCTACCCGGCATATAAATAAGCGCGTAATAATTGCAATCATTTTTTTCATTACCTAATTAACTATTTCAATGTTAAGAATAAATCCATCAGAAACTTCGATGCCTAAAATTCATCAATACATTTTAGGATCCATTTCACCACGCCCAATTGCATTTGCAAGCACCTTAGATGCCGAAGGAAATCCCAATCTTGCACCCTTTAGTTTTTTTAATGCCGTGGGATCAAATCCTCCCACCGTAATTTTTTCTCCGGCAAGAAGCGGCAGAGACAACAGCACAAAAAACACTTTGGACAATGTAGAGGCAACGGGTGAAGTGGTGATAAATATTGTTAATTATGCTATTGTTCAACAAATGAGTCTTACTAGTTCACCATATCCTAAAGGCGTAAATGAATTTACAAAATCAGGTCTTACACCCATTGCATCGGAAATGGTTAAACCATTTCGGGTAAAAGAAAGTATAGTGCAGATGGAATGCAAGGTGAAAGATATTTATTATACTGGCAAAAGCGGAGGAGCGGGAAATATTATAATCAGTGAGATATTATTGATGCATATAAACGAAGAAATTCTCGATGAAAATGGAAAAATGGATCCTCATAAAATGGACCTTGTTGCAAGAATGGGTGGAGATTATTATTGTCGTGTTATTCCCGAATCCCTTTTTCTATTACCACAACCTAAGGATACCTGTGGTATAGGAGTTGACGCATTGCCATTTTCTGTTCGCAACAGCAAAATATTATCCGGTAATGATCTTGGGCAGTTGGGAAGTTTACTTGAGTTACCCACAAAAGAAGAAGTAGAAAAAACAGACTTCATTATTTCTTCAAATATTACTGAGGAAGAAATTCATATTCTCGCAAAAAATAAATTATTACAAAATGAAGCACAAGAAGCCCTTAAAATATTACTTATGAAAGAATATAAGTTGATTTAATAAATGCTCTGCCAAATTCCTTCTCCCAAAGTCAGGGATACTTAATAATGTAATGAGCAAGTGTTCGGATGTAATTTTATCCTTCGATTTAAACCTAAACAATTGAGTGATGAGTGATGAGAAATGAGTAGCATATCGAGCGCATAATATTGTATCCTCCGAATGGAAGCTTAAGTGAAAAAATCGAATCTTCTTCCCTAATCAAGGCAATCTCATTACTCATAACTCATTACTCATTCCATGATGTAGAAATCAAAATTTCCATCCACCCTCGAATTAAACTCACTACTCACCATTCACCACTTCCCTATTTCCATTCCGGCAGCTTCGCAGGCATATTGCGTTTTCGTTTTTGCCATTGAATAGGTTTTATCACTTCTTCATAAAAGAAAGAAATTGGATTCATGATCGGCGAGGGAGGTTTCGGCACAGTATCAATCTCAGCCGGCGATTTCAGTCCGGGAATAGGGGCCACAGTATATTGCCTGTTTTCCTGATAAGCCAAAAAGGCGTCTCTAAAATCTTCAGGACTGGGCCAAGGGTAGATCTCTACCAAATCAAGTGTTATAGTATCTTTTTTAAGAAAAACTGCAATGGAAGCAATATTATCCGTTCCGGTATCAGGAACCACATAATATTTTGGTTTATAACCCAAGGCAGAAAATTGAATTGTATCTGTTCGCGCCACTACAATAGAAAAAAATCCTTCCATAGAAGCATTTACTCCCCTCAATTCATTTTCCACTAATACTGTAGCATAAGATACCGGTATATTTGTTTGTTCATCGGTAATAATACCTGAAAGTTGAATTAAGGAATTTTGGGCAGTTGTTGAATAACAGGTTAAGCAGATTGATAAAAGGGAAATCAGAAACCGGTACTTTCTTATGTGCAGCGACATTAATTTAGTTAACGAATAATGACGCAAGTTATGATTTGTTAAGGAATTATTGCTAAAATTTGCAGTGAAATTAACTTACCTTAACCGATATGAAACCAGTGGAAGGAAATTTACATCATCTACGAGAAAACTATGAAACCGGGTCTATGGATATAAATAATATGTATCCCTCTCCGATTCTGCAATTTTCCTCATGGTTTGAAGAGGCCGGAAAAGCAGGTATTCCTGAACCCAATGCCATGGTTTTATCAACAGTATCTTCTGAGGGTAAACCTTCTTCTAGAGTCGTACTTTTGAAAGAATTTACAAGTCAGGGATTTATTTTTTTTACAAATTACCTGAGCAAAAAAGGACAGGAATTGGCTAAGAATCCCAATGCGTGTTTAAACTTCTGGTGGGGTCCATTAGAACGCCAGATCAGAATTGAAGGTGTGATGGAAAAAATTTCTGAAAAAGAAAGTGACGATTATTTTTATTCGCGTCCTATCGGCAGTCAGGCAGGAGCAGTTATCTCGCCTCAAAGCACCGAAATTATAAACCGGGAATGGCTCGAACAAAAATTTATTGAGATCCAACTCAAAGGCGAAATAATAAGACCGGATCATTGGGGCGGTTATATCCTGATTCCGGAATCCCTTGAATTTTGGCAAGGCCGAAGCAACCGTCTCCATGACAGGTTGGTTTATGATAAAGCCGAAAATGGAACCTGGAAAATCAAACGCCTTGCACCGTAAGGGGAAGTATATATTAATTAGTATATAGTAGTTAGAGTGCTCCGAGTTGAGCATACTCCACTTTTATCTGCCACTGCCAACTACCACTACCACTGCCAACTACCAACTACCACTGCCACTGCCACTGCCACTGCCACTGCCAACTGCCACTGCCAACTGCCACTGCCTACTACCACTTCCCCTCCCACGTTTGGCAAAAAATCAGTACCTTTGCACTAAATTCCTGCTATTATGGGAGCAATTTTAACTGACGTACGAATTGATGTTGATGAGTTTATCGGCGATATTACCGGTGCACGATTGGTTGTACACAATGATGATGTGAACACATTTGAATGGGTAATCGAGAGTCTTGTAGAAATTTGCAAACATACTTCTGAGCAGGCTGAACAATGTGCATTTATTATTCACTTTAAAGGTAAATATGCTGTTCAACAAGGAATGCGCGAGATATTAAAACCTATGCGCGAGCAATTGGTTGACAGAGGAATTAATGCTACAATAGAATAATTTCCTATGCCTGTTTGGCAATTAGATGACAGATTACTTTTTCCTGATCCACAATTTTCCAATGAGGATGGACTTTTGGCTATTGGTGGTGATCTGTCAAAGGATCGTTTAATGCTTGCCTACACTTCCGGTATTTTTCCGTGGTTTATTGAAAATGAAGAAATTTTTTGGTTCAGCCCTGATCCGAGATGTGTACTTATTCCCGATGAACTTAATGTTTCGAAGAGTATGAAACAACTGATCAAAAAACAATATTTTCGGGTTAGTTATGATCAGGAATTTATTAAAGTGATTAAAAGTTGTAAAACCGTAAAACGAAAAGGTCAGAGAGAAACCTGGATCGATAAAAATTTTATTGCAGCATATTCAAATTTATTTAAAGAGGGTTTGGCGCATTCGGTGGAAGTTTACCATGGTGAAAATCTGGTTGGGGGACTTTATGGTGTGAGCCTTGGTTCCTGTTTTTTCGGTGAAAGCATGTTCAGCAAAGTTAGTAATGCGAGTAAATATGGTTTTATTTTTTTGGTAAATGCTTTGAAAGAAAAACAATTCACCATGATCGATTGTCAGGTGTATAATGATCATCTTGCAACCCTTGGTGCAAAAAAAATGGAACGAACTTATTTTCTTCAATTATTAAAAAAGGGATTACAGGATAAAACAATTTCCGGCAATTGGAATATAACCTTAAATCCCAACTCAACCCCTGCTGTTATCTAAATACTAATTACTATATATTGACTCATGGCTCGACTATTAAATAATAAACAACGAAAATTCAGATCCAACCTGACAAATAAATGGTTATTCAAATTATTTTTATTGCAAAAAATGCCAATTGCCTTATTGGCAGGTGTTAGAGTCAGGGAGATGTCGGCAGAGAAAAGTGTTGTAACGGTTCCATTTAAATGGTTGTCCCAAAATCCCTTTAAGAGTGTATATTTTGCATCGCAGGCAATGGCAGCAGAAATGAGTACAGGAGTTTTGGGATTAATGGCTATTCAAGGTTCACCAAAAAAAGTTTCCATGTTGGTTTTGCGTGTGGAAGGAAATTTTATTAAAAAAGCAACGGAACGCATCTATTTTATCTGTGAAAACGGAAGTGAAATATTTACAGCTGTAGAAACCGCGATAAATTCCGGGGAAGGTATTTCAGTAACTGCAAAATCGACGGGTAAATTAAAAGATGGCACTATTGTATCCGAATTTTCCGTTATATGGTCGTTTAAATCCAAAAAATGAGTATGACAAAAACTTTTTTATTACTTATTCTACTGTTAAACTTTATCTTTTTCAGCTGCAACAGAACCAACTCCAATGCGAAAAGCGATGAGGAATATTCCACTAATAATGATGATATTTCAGACAACTCTGATCCATCCAACATAACAGTATCAGAACCATTTAGAAATCAACCCAATGAATTTTGCACCATTATCCGGAAACTGGAAGTTGAATATTATTCGCCCGGAAAAAAATTAGAGGAAAACAGATCTTATCCAAAAAAATACTGCCTGCTAGATGTTTGCCTAGAAAACATTACGAATGATGCATTAATAATAAACCTCGGAGATAGCACAGAAACAGCAAATGCTAACTATGCTATAATTAAAATTTTTGAATCAGAGGAAGAAACGAGGGAGTATGAAAATAAATTTGCTATCAAGGATGTGTTGTATGAGAATGAGTAATGATAGAAAGTGGTGAGTGTGAGTGGTGAGGATGCTCCGATTGGAAATTAAACTGCGTATCATGAAATGAGTAATGAGTGATGAGTATGCTCCAAGTAAGCCGTATGCATTTACTTCTGGCTAATGATTATTGATGAAAGTGGTGAATGGTGAGTCGTGAGAATGCTCCGATTGGAAATTAAACTGCGCATCATGAAATGAGTAATGAGTAATGAGGAATGAGTTTGATCCAAGTAAGCCGAATGCTTTTACTACTGACTGATGACTATTGATAGAAAGTGGTGAGTAGTGAGTGGTGAGTAAGTTCCAGGTAAGCCGAATGAATTTACTCAGGCGCATGTTTTCCAACCCGAAGGGTTGAATTCTCCATTCTCAATTCTCCATTCTCAATTGTTCCTATCTACCGTATCGCAATATTCATATAATCGCGTTGAGTTTTGCCGGTATATATCTGGCGTGGGCGGCCGATTGGTTCGTTAGCTTCACGCATTTCTTTCCATTGTGCAAGCCAACCAGGTAAACGGCCTAAGGCAAAAAGCACGGTAAACATTTCAGTTGGAAATCCCATCGCGCGGTAAATAATTCCGCTGTAAAAATCTACGTTTGGATATAATTTTCTTTCTACGAAGTAACTGTCTTTGAGTGCCACTTCTTCCAATTGTTTTGCAATATCGAGAACAGGATCGTGCACACCTAATTTATTTAAAACGTTATCGCATGCTTCCTTAATAATTTTAGCTCTAGGATCAAAGTTTTTATATACTCTGTGACCAAATCCCATTAGGCGGAAATTGTCGTTTTTATCTTTTGCTTTTTCAACAAATTTCCCCACGTTTCCACCGTCTGATTTTATGATCTCCAACATTTCTATTACCTGTTGATTTGCTCCTCCGTGTAAAGGGCCCCATAATGCAGCAACGCCTGCAGCAACACTCGCGTAAGTATTTGCCTGCGATGAACCAACCATTCTTACTGTTGAAGTGGAACAATTTTGTTCATGATCGGCATGTAATATCAAAAGTTTATCCAGTGCATCCACCACAATTGGATCAGGAGAATATTCCTCTGTGCGCATACCAAATGTCATGTATAAGAAATTGGTAACGTAATCATATTTATTTTGCGGATACATGATTGGATGTCCTACTGATTTTTTGTGTATCCACGAAACCAGGGTTGGCATTTTAGCTAGTATACGAATCAGGGTAAGATCAATTTCTTCCTTGGATGCATTCGGATTTAAGGAGTCAGGATAAAAACTGGAAAGGGTGCACATCAGCGAACATAACTGACCCATAGGATGAGCAAATGATGGGAAACCATCAAAGAATTTTTTAACATCCTCATGAACCAACGTATGATTGGATATATTTTCACTGAAGGCTACATACTGATCATTTGTTGGTAGCTCTCCATATAATAAAAGGTAACTAACCTCCAAAAAGTTTGATTTTTCAGCAAGTTGTTCAATCGGATATCCTCTGTAACGTAATATTCCCAATTCACCATCTAAAAAGGTGATCGCACTTTTAGTTGCCCCTGTATTTTTGTAACCACTGTCGAGTGTTACGAAACCAGTTAGATCGCGTAATTTATTGATATCAATGGATTCCTCGCCTTCGGTGCCTACATAAATGGGTAATTCAACTTCTTTTTCCCCGAGTTTAATAAACGCTTTATCTGACATATATCTATTTTGCCGTGCTTTTAATTTTGCCGCTACATGCAGGACAAAGATAATTAATGTCTACACACATTTGTAATTTAGGGCTAGGTGAATGCGGGATTTTTTACAAATAAATAACACAAACGACATTCATTTGCATTTCATTCAATAAAAACCAAAAGGCGGGGGATAAAATTTGAATCGATATACTTCTCACATTGCAAATTGATGCATATTATCTACCAGGTAATAAATAAGGATGGCATATAAAATTGCTACAACCGTAAATTTCAACCAGGAAGGAGCATTTTTTAGGAATTTAAATGCAATAGCACCAAAAATTAATCCGACAATTCCATAGGTTATAAGAGCCAATGGATAGTATCTGTCAAATGATAAAGCCTTTGGTGTATAAGGTATCAAAACGATGCAAAAGAATACAAAAAAGGTAAGATAATAAAAACCTTCCCAAAACATGTTTGGTTGGAACACCTGTTCTTCCTGAGGTTCCGGTTGTTTGTTTTCCATTGTTGCAAAGGTAATACATGGAATATAAAATGTAACATTCTTTGATTAATGTCCTTTGATCTCTCATTAAAAAAATACTGAAATTCAAGTGTGCCTGAATTACTTAGTCTATCCGGGTGGGACCCATTCCTATGAAAAAATTGCTTTAATTTGGCCTTATTATGAAGGTATGTACTGGTTGTAAAAAGGAAAATCCCGATGAATTTAAACACTGCAGATATTGTGGTGCGGAGCTGGTTGTTGCAACAAACCTTAATTCGAAGTCCTTTTGGAGCAAATTGCCTTCATGGGCGTGGATATTGATCATTATTAGTGGTTTAACAATCGGAATAGGACTGCTGATTGGCTCCTTTGTAGCTATTGCAACCATAGAGGGCATTGCAAGTCTTGTATTACTTACATTGGGAATGATAGGTTTTGGAATCTTACCACTTCGCAAACCACAGGCTACCGGGGCAATGTTTAGAGCAATAGGGATCAGTTTTTTTGCTTTGATGGGAGCAACAGTTGATCAAACCGGCAATTATCTATACAATAAACCCGTTGAACTTTGTTTTTGCACTGAAGGAACATCATTAGACAGGATAGAAAATGTTTCGAATCCAATGCCAGGAACCACTATCATTCAGCAAGATTTCACCTGCTACGATAAAGCAGGAGCTCCGGTTAAAAAAATTAATATGTTTGCGGTAATGGGCATTCGGTTTATTGAATATGTTTTATTAGGATATATTTTATTAGGTGTACGACGTTTTCTTTGGAATGTAAAAAATAAGGACAGGCGTCACGACGTTTGAATTAACTAAATATGATAAAATTCCGTATCACACTTTTATTTCTATTCATCGGGCAAGTTTGTTTTGCACAATTTATAACTGTCCGTGGGACACACTCATCGCAATTATTAAACGACAATTTATTTGACAGCGATCTTTCAACCGTGTATGGAGTGGAATCATATTTCAGTAAATCAATTAATTTTATTCCTCTTCCAATAAATTACAATATTGGCCTGGATTATAAATTAAATGCTGACATTCAGGAGATATTTATAGTTACAGGGCTTACTTATGTAACCTTAACACCATCCGGTTTCAGTGCAGCAAATGCTGAAAGTGTCACTTACACAACAAGCAATTGGTTGAATTATGCAGATATAAATATGTTTAACGGACTTCAGATCTCTGATTCAACCATGCAATACAAAATAGCCGGTGAGATCTGTTATAATGTAGGATATGTGTTCGGAAAGAGTTTTTTTATTCATAGTGGTTTTGGAGGCAGATATAATTACCTGCCCTCCAATAAAGGAACCGAATTACAAAGCAGTTCTCTTGACCTGATTATAAAATTTGGTATTCTTTGGAAATTTAAACGAAAATTTTTGCATTGACCATTCCTCATCTAAACTAAATGTAAAATTGATTTATATTTAATTTCTTAAATTTATTTACTTTTAACCTGTTATTAAATTTTACTTTGATTAATCCCTAAGAAACGATTCATCTATACTATGCGGTAATATACCATTCCCGAAGGTGACGGAGCCATTTCAGGTCTCAAAAATCCTTCACATATTTTCCTGTATTGGATGATTATACCGTTAGTCTGACAGTTTCAAATGGCATTGGAGAAAATACAAATTGTGAGCTGAATGAAACATCAATTCAAGCTTTATCGGTTTATCCAAATCCGGTGAATGAATTTATCAACTTAAAATTACAAAATATACAGGAAGATTTTAGTATAATGATTTATAACGAAA
>JAYSYX010000386.1:0-7122 GCA_043727235.1 Bacteroidota bacterium | reverse complement strand
CACTTTCGTCCGGCACGTATGAAATATTGGTAGCATTACTAATATAAAGAAAAGCCAAATCTCGTTCGCCAAGGTTAATGAAATATCGGAAGCATTATGCATATATAGAAAACCCAAGTCCCGTTAGGGATGAAATATCGGTAACATTATGATAAATAGAAACCCCAAATCCCGCAGGGATGACATATAAAGAAGCCACATGGCGTGAGAAAATTTAAAGGGTAACGTAGATTCACTTTCTAAACTAAAGCAAATCACACTAATTTTTAAATTCAATAATTAAATTAAACAATATTTCTTTCCTGCAAAAGAATTTCCATTTCTTTTTGCACAAGCTGTGCTTTTTCTCTTGCTTTTTCTGCGAAGTCGTGGCCATTGGAGGCGTATATTATATCTCTTGTAGAATTAACGATAAGTCCGCATTCGGCATTCATACCGTTGCGTGAAATTGCCTGCAGATCACCGCCTTGGGCGCCAACACCGGGAACCAAAAAGAAATTATCCGGCGCAATTTTTCTTATTCGGGTAAAATATTCGGGATGTGTTGCGCCGATAACAAACATTAAATTATTAGCATCGCCCCAGGTATTTGCGGTGCGAATTACCCGCTCAAATAATTGTTCGCCCTTTTCCTCCATCAATTGGAAATCTGCACTTCCGGAATTAGATGTTAGTGCCAATAATATCACCCATTTATTTTCAAATTGCAAAAAGGGAAGAACAGAATCTTTTCCCATATATGGAGCAACCGTTATTGCATCAAAGGGCATTGTTTTAAAAAATGCTTCTGCATATCGCGAAGAAGTATTACCTATATCACCGCGTTTAGCATCCGCAATGGTAAAATGATCAGTACCTATATATTCAATTGTTTTTTCTAAACTTTCCCATCCCTTACTTCCGCTTGCCTCATAAAAAGCGATATTGGGTTTATAAGCAATACAGAGATCGCGGGTGGCGTCGATAATTTGTTTATTGAATTCGAATATCGGATCGTTGTAATGTTTTAAATGTGCGGGTATCTTTTCCATATCCGTATCCAATCCAACGCAGAGATAAGACCTTTTGTGTTTGATCTGTTGTAGGATCTCTTGTTTATTCATTCCGTTTTTGGAAATATATTAGACTACGGTTTCTATTCCTCTAATAGAAGGTATGGCATTTCTGATGCTTTGTTCCACTCCGGCCTTCATGGTCATAAAACTCATTGGGCAACTTTCGCAGGCACCAAGCAATTTCACGCGCACTATCATATCGTCTGTTATTTCTACAACTTCAATATCGCCACCGTCTTTATTGAGATAAGGGCGAATGGTATCGAGGGATGTTTCTACCTGGGAATAAATTTCTTTACTGATCGACATATTATATTATAATAGTGCAAAATTACGGATTTAAATCATCATCGAATCATTTCCACAACTTTCGTTGCAGCCTTTTCATCATTTCTGATGGAAATAAATCGCGCGGTATTATTAATTACTTCTTCAAATGCAGTGGTGGTTATTACATCATCATTTCGCAACATAAATGGTTTTCCACTATCACCACCCTCGCGAATTCCCTGAACGAGCGGAATTTGTCCGAGTAAAGGAACCATTAATTCTCTCGCCAGCGTATTTCCGCCACCTTTACCAAAAATGAAATATTTATTTTCCGGCAATTCAGCAGGAGTGAAGTACGCCATATTTTCCACCACCCCTATTATCGGCACATTAATATTGGAAATTTTAAACATTCCCGCCGCTTTGCGTGCGTCAGCTAAAGCAACCTCTTGAGGCGTTGTAACAATAATTGCACCCGTAACGGGAACTGTCTGCACCAATGTTAAGTGAATATCTCCTGTCCCTGGAGGCATATCAATGATAAGATAATCTAATTCCCCCCAAATACAATCTGTCACAAATTGTTTCAAAGCACTGCTTACCATGGGTCCGCGCCATACCACTGCCTGTTCCGGGTCAACTAAATACCCTATAGAAAGTGATTTTATGCCATATTGCTCCAACGGAATCATCATCGCCTTACCGTTTTGATCAATTACCTTCGGTTTGGCCTTGCTGAGGTTTAACATCAAAGGAACCGATGGTCCGTAGATATCTGCATCCATCAAACCAACTTTTGCACCCGTTTTTGCCAGTCCCAGCGCAAGATTTACCGCAACTGTGGATTTACCTACACCACCCTTACCAGAGCAAACCGCAATAATGTTCTTCACCCCTGGCAATAAAAGATCGTTGCTGTTTCGCACCGACGACACCCTGGAGGTCATATTTATATCCACAATCGCCTCCTTGTCCACCAAATGCTTCACAGCCGTGATACAGGCATGTTTTATCTCTTCCTTCATCGGACATGCCGGCGTGGTGAGTTCCACCGTAAAGGTCACGTTCTTGCCCTCCACAGCCACATCTTTCACCATGCCAAGCGTCACAATATCCTTTTTCAGATCCGGGTCATCCACATTGCGCAGGGCATTCAATATATTGGTTACGGAAAGCTCCATTTTTATCATTTTGAGGTCAAAGTTACTGCGTGGAGAACAAAACTCGATCTGCAAAGGTTTATAAACTGGGGATAAAAAAATGGGGCGCAATGCTTGTATGTGAACGATAAATTTATCTTTGCACCCAACTAAAGTATTGAAATGGTAAAAAATCTGATGATCGTGGAGTCACCTGCAAAGGCAAAAACCATCGAAAAGTTTTTGGGGAAGGATTATGTGGTAAGGTCCTGTTTTGGGCATATTCGCGATCTGGAGAAAACGAATTTCGGGATAGATTTTGAGAATAATTACGAACCAAAATACGTTGTTTCCGCCGATAAAGAAGCGCTGGTAAAGGAATTGAAGAAATTGGCAAAGGGTGCCGATGAGATTTTACTTGCTACGGATGAGGACCGTGAGGGAGAAGCAATTTCCTGGCATTTGAGTGAGGTTTTAGGACTGGATTCAAAAAATGCAAAACGCATCGTTTTTCATGAGATCACCAAAAAAGCAATTGAAGCTGCAGTTAATAAACCGCGAAATATTGATATCAATTTGGTGGATGCGCAACAGGCCAGAAGAATTTTAGACAGAATTGTGGGTTTTGAACTTTCTCCTTTGTTGTGGAGAAAAATAAATATGAAAACCTCCCTTTCTGCGGGAAGAGTGCAAAGTGTAGCGGTGCGATTAATTGTGGAACGCGAACAGGAAATAAGTGCCTTCGGAGCAGTTTCGCATTATAAAATAACTGCGAATTTTATTGTAAAGGATGATGCGGGAAAAGAATACAATTTAAAAGCAGAATTACCCGAAAAATTTGAAAAGGAAGATAATGTTGCAGATTTTTTAAAGGATTGTATCGGTGCTGCATTTAAGGTTTCAGATATTGCAATTAAACCTGCAAAACGAACTCCATCTGCTCCTTTTACAACATCAACTCTTCAGCAGGAAGCGAGTACTAAAATGGGATTTTCTGTTTCTCGTACCATGGTGATAGCGCAGAAATTATATGAGGAAGGACATATCACTTATATGAGAACGGATTCTGTGAATTTAAGTGAAACAGCATTGGATGCAACGAAAGCTGAGATCATAAAAAATTACGGAGAAAAATATCACAACCCTCGTCAGTTTAAAACGAAATCGTCGGGAGCACAGGAAGCGCATGAGGCTATTCGTCCTACCTACATGGAAAATCATGAGGTGGATATGGATTTTGATGAGCAACGTTTGTATAAACTCATCTGGAAAAGAACCATGGCATCACAAATGGCTGATGCGGAGTTGGAAAAAACAATTGTAGATATTTCAATTTCCTCCCGCAAAGAAAATTTAGTTGCCAAAGGAGAAATAATAAAATTCGACGGATTTTTAAAGGTGTATACGGAAGCATTGGAAGATGTAAAAGATGATGATGCAACGTTATTACCTCCATTAAAAAAAGGTCAGGATCTTGCATTGATTGAAATGTTCGGAATTCAGAAATTTTCGAAACCATCTGCGAGATATACGGAGGCAAGTCTTGTAAAAAAATTGGAGGAATTGGGTATAGGTCGACCATCAACTTACGCACCAACAATTTCTACAGTACAAAAAAGAGAATATGTTGTAAAACAAGACAAAGAAGGAGTGGAGCGTCAATTTATTCAATATGAATTGAAGGATAAAAAAGTGGATAAAAAAATATTAACGGAGACTTACGGAACAGAAAGGATGAAATTATTTCCTACTGACCTCGGTGTGTTGGTTACGGAATTTTTGACCACGAATTTTCCGCAGATATTGGATTATAATTTTACTGCAAGCGTTGAAAATAAATTTGATGAGATAGCAGTCGGAAAAGTGGAATGGCGAAAAATGATAGATGAATTTTATGTGCCTTTTCATGAACACATGAAAATTACCACACAAACCGCACAAAAAGTGACCGGTGAACGTTTATTGGGAATTCACCCCACCACAAACGAACCTATTAAAGTAATGATGGGAAAATACGGTGCCATGGTTGTAATGGGTGAAACATTGGATCCGAAGGAAGCAAAGAAAAATCCGGATGCAAAAAAACCAAAATTTGCAGGTTTATTAAAAACACAAAATCTTGCGGACCTGACATTAGAAGAAGCAATTAAATTATTTGAATTACCAAAAACAATTGGAACATACAGAGAAGATGATGTGGTTGTAGGAATAGGAAGATTTGGTCCTTATGTGCGGAATAATAAAAAGTTTTATTCCATTCCAAAAGGAACCGAAGCAGCTGCAATTACCTTGGAAGAATCAATTGTTCTGATCGATGAAAAAGATCTGAAGGATAAAAATAAATTGATACACGATTTCCCTGAACACGAAATTCAGGTATTAAATGGTTTATACGGAGCATATATTAAAAAGGGAAAAGAAAATTATAAAATTCCGAAGGATAAGGTGGCTGTAGATCTGACGTTGGATGATGTTTTAGATATAATTAAAAACACAGATCCATCGGTTAAGGGAAAACGTAAGTTTGGGAAGAAGAAAGCGTAAGGGGGACATAGGACATAAGACCTAGGACTTAGGAGAAATTAACCCTGAAAACCTTGCTAACCATGCTAACCCGATAAAAGGTGAGTGGTGAGTTTGCTACAACGCAAAGTGAGGCTCCCACTTTTTCAGTGGGGGTCTCACTGGCTGGGAGGTGAATGAGGGTGCTCCGGGTGTTACTTTAATTAGGGATCATGGAATGAGTAATGAGTTATGACATGAAGTAGATCTCCTGCGTCGATCACTTCATGTTTCAGTAATGAGATAGATCCACGAAAGCCGAATGTTTGTACTACTGACCAATGACTAATTTAATATCGAATAAAGAACAAGGAATAAAGAAAATTAAAGGGAGCACACACTCCAAACTTTGAGCAACAGCAACGAAATAGAAGCTTTAATTTCCCTACTGGATGATAATGATCCGGAGGTGTTTGATCATGTGGCGGAGAAATTACTTTCGCTTGGGCCGGTGGTGATCGATAAATTGGAGGATGCGTATACATCTATACCGAATCCTGTGATGCAGGAGAGGATAGAGGAGATAATTCATAAAATTCAGTTTTCGGAAGTAGAAAAAGATTTTGAGCAGTGGGTGCAATTTGAGAGCACTGATCTTTTGAAGGGAATAATGATAGTAACGCGTCATCAATATGCAGAACTGGATGAAGAACAATTAATAAAAACAATTTCCCGCATACAAAAAGATATCTGGATAGGAATTAATTCTTATTTATCGCCACTCGAACAAATGAATGTGGTGAACCAGGCTTTATTTTCACATTATCAATTTTTAGGATTACAAAATAATGATGATGAATTGCGTTACATGTATCTCAACAATGTATTGGATGCGTTTAAAGGAAATCATTTTTCGATAGGATTATTATATCTGGCTTTATGTCAGCAATTAGACCTGCCCGTTTACGGAGTGCGCCTAAACACCCATTTCATCCTCGTGCGCACCAAAGATTATATAACAGATTTTGAGGACAGCGAAAACAATAAAGAAGAGGTTCTATTCTACATAAATCCCTACAACAAGGGCTTAGCATTCAGCGACCGCGAAATAAAAAATTACCTTCAAAAACTCGACATCGAAGCCAGCGATAAATATTTTCTCCCTGCATCGAATAAGGATATCATTAAAGAATATATCCAATATTTAATGCGACTTCATGACAAACCGAATGATCAGTGGAAGTTGGATGATTTGAGGAAGTTGGAGGGGTTGTGTGAGGAAGGGGAGGAGGGGTGAAGGATTTTGTTTGAAGACTGAAAATTAAATTAGGTTAACAATGAGATTTAATTCACATGATTCGATTTGCCGTTATTTTGCTTTTAATTCTTACCGGATGCTCCCCTAAACCTGTTCGGATTATTACTCTACAGGATTTTGAGCAAGTTATGTATTATAATCCAGGTCCCATTTCAGAAGAATATAAGATTTCAATAATAAAAATGATATTCCAGGAAAGAATTCATCTTGCATTGATCAATTCTGCTTTACTAAATAATCCAATTTCAAAAGATAATGCCGAAAATTACGATTTTCAAAGTATATTACTTTATACTACTGTTAATAGTTGTGAAATAATAACAAGTATTCGTAAGATTGATACTCTCGGAGATACGACATTTAGCGGCTTGGACCTTGATGTAGCTAAATATGATTTCTATATAATTAGGCCTCAAATTGAAAATGGAAGATTTAGGTATTTTTGCAAACTTGAAAAAAGTGGAAAAAATTTTCTTCAATTAGGTGACTCAATAAAGCCTGTAAGTGAAGAATACTTAGTCGCCGTTAATCGCAATTCCCATATTTTTTATTATAGCAACGATGATTTAATTCCTGATGTGTTGTTTTTAAGTGACGATTTCCTGGAGTTTGAAAAATCAAAAAAATATCTTAATTATATTGTATTCCCGAATAAAAATTACGCCTTAGATAGATTTACAAAATGGCTTGGAATATTAGCATATTCAGAATATAGTCCCAGAGATATCACCTATATTAAGGAATCTAAAAACTATCATCATTATAGGTTTTATTCCTTAGATATAAATAAAAGTGTTGAATGTAAAATACTTAAGGCTTATCCTAATACGATTACATA
>JAYSYX010000385.1:0-20114 GCA_043727235.1 Bacteroidota bacterium | reverse complement strand
AGGACGAAAAAATATTCGAACAGATAATGACGATTCTGTTTAATAAAAAGATAAACAGTATTCTGGTGGAAGGTGGCACAGAAACAATTAATGGTCTTGTTAAATTGAAAATGTGGGAGGAGATGAAGACATTTGTAACGGAAAATAAATTATCTGCGGGAATTATTGCTCCTGCATTAGCAGGAAAAGAGGTGCGTATAGAACAAATTTATGATAATACTTTAATTACCAGAATCAACGCATGATATATCTTCTGCTCAGCATTTTTACCAGCACTTGTATTTTCATCTTGTTCAAATTGATCGCGAAAAATCATGTGAATATTTTGCAGACAATTGTGGTTAACTATACGATCTGCGTAATTATTGGATTATTTGTGCAGGGAAGTTTTCCCCCACTAAATGATATTATTATTAACCAATGGTTTACACACGCGTTAATGATCGGAGGTTTGTTCATCAGTGTATTTTATTTAACTGCACTTACAGTAAAATATTCCGGAGTTGCTGTAGCTTCCATAGCAAATAAATTGTCGCTTATTATTCCTGTGATCGCTGCTTATTTTTTATATCAGGATAACTTTACCTGGGTTAAAATATTGGGAATAATATTGGCGCTTTTAGCCGTGGTGCTTGCGGCATACAAACAAGAAAGTGAGCATCACAAACACAATTTTAATTATTATTTTTTCCCTGCCTTGGTTTTGTTAGGTGGCGGGGTGATTGATACTTTCACAAAATGGAATGAAGAATACTTTTTAAAAGATACCGAATTTGATCTGTTTTTGATCTTTGTATTCGGCACGGCAGCAGCAATAGGATGGATAATTTTATCTTATCGCTATTTTTATCTTAAAGAAAAATTAAGTGTAAAGAGTTTAGGGTATGGCATCGCCCTTGGAATTCCAAATTATGGTTCCATGGCTTTTTTATTGGCTGCCCTGAATGTGGAAGGATGGGAGAGTTCGGTGGTATTCCCAATAAACAACATAGCAGTAGTGGCTGCATCCTGTTTAATTGCAACCATAGTATTTAAAGAAAAATTAACTAAAACAAACATAGTTGGCATTTTTTTGGCGATAGTTGCAATACTTATGATAATTGATAATTGACAATTGGGGTAAAATTGACAATTGACAATTGATAATTGACAACGATCGTCGGATTGATAATTAACCTTCGGAGGGAATTGAGAATTGAGAATGGAGAGTTGAGAATGTTGTCGGGAGGATGATTTTGCTTCGGGTGGGTGGTAAAAATTGACAATTGATAATTGACAACGATCGTCGGATTGATAATTAACCTTCGGAGGGAATTGAGAATTGAGAATGGAGAGTAGAGAATGTTGTCGGGAGGATGATTATGCTTCGGGTGAAAAAAATTGATAATTGACAATTGATAATTTGGGATTAACGGAAGGTGAAAATTTTATTTCCTAACTAACGACTATTGACTAATGACAATTGACTAATAACAATGAACAAACTAAAAATCAAAGATTTCGTTAATGCAAAAAACTACCCAATGTATTTGGCGGGTATATTATTTGGTTTTGCAGCAATATTTATGGGGATAACATTTTTAGCCACCGGTGAACTCAAGAGTTTATGGACTGTATTTGGAATAGAACTATTGTTATATATGCTGCTTAATGCCTTCAGTTGCCTTATCGTTACAAAAATCGGATTATATTTACGAAAAACTATATTGTTTTATATTCTCAATCTGGTGCTGTTGATCTTATTGATATATCTTTATTCGGGGCAAAGTTTAACCGATTACAGGGATGGATTTCCTGCATTTGAAGCACTGATATTTTGTTTTTTTTCATCGCTGATATTAATATCTTTAATTCGGGCGGTGGTGAATTTTTTTAAAGAAGAAGAATAATTAAATATAAAATCTTGTTATGCCAATAAAAATATTTGTTACCGGCGGCACCTTCGACAAAGAGTACGATGAAATAAAAGGTCAGCTGTATTTTAAAGAAACTCATTTACCTGAAATTCTTAGATTGGGAAGATGTACACTAGAGATCGATATTCAGACATTAATGATGATAGATAGTTTACACATGTCGACACAAGATCGTGAATGTATTGTTAATGAATGTAAGGGAAGTATGAATGATCAGATCATCATTACACACGGAACTGATACAATAGTGGAAACTGCACAAATGATAGCAGAAGCAGAAATTCCCAAAACAATTATACTCACCGGTGCAATGATACCTTACAAATTTGGTAGCTCCGACGGATTATTTAATATGGGTTGCGCACTAGCCTTTGTGCAGACTTTACCCAACGGAGTTTATATCACCATGAATGGCCGCTATTTTGTCTGGAACAACGTCCGCAAAAATCGCGAAGAAGGTTTTTTTGAGGAGATAGGTTGAAAGGGTTGGCAAGTTGACAATGATTGCAAGGTTTAGTACGGAAGGAAACTAAGTAAATCTAATACTTCGAAAAAGTTTAACTACTGAGGAATAATCTCCAATGTTACAAACTGCCCACTGCCACTGCCCACTGTTGAATGGTTTGTTGAAGGGGTTGAAGGAGTTTAATTCGGAGTAATAATCTCCAATGTTACAAACTGCCCACTGCCCACTGTTTACTTCCCACTATTACTATATTGAACAAAAAAAGGTCGAAATTTCTTCCAACCTTTTAAGTTATTTATAACCACAATCAATCAATAACTCCTGTTAGATATAATACTGCTGCTGTTGCAACAATGATCACTAATCCCCAGATGAGAATTTTATTAAGGGCTTTGTATTTTGCGAGGCTTACAACAACGGTGCGGTGTTGAAATAAACGCTCCAACGCATTTTCGGTACGCATGAAACTTGTTTCATTTTTAACTATATAATCGTAAGCACCCGAACGCATACATTCTACTGCAACATCAATTTTATCCTGACCGGAGATCATAATTACATCTACGCCGTCATATTTTCTTTTAATATGTTCTAGTGTTTGGATTCCGTTTCTTGCACTTTTGTTCACCGCATCAAGATGATAATCTAAAATAACTATGGATGGATTTTTATCCATATTGTCGTTACATTCTTCTCCTGTGCTGTATTTATAAATTTCAAATGTAGGATACTTTGTTCTGAGATGATCATCCATCATTTGGGCATGCATTGGTTCATCGTCAACAATAAAAACAACTTCATTTTTCATAATGTGTTATAGATTTTTGGTTTGCAATATTAAGCTATTTTTTGAATAACATCCTTTAACTCCAGGAAAGCCTCATTACAGCCCTCCTCCACAACAGCTATCAGCATTTCAATATGCTGCGGGTTCTTCGATTCCCCGGCATATTCCTCAATACGCACTATGTTTTCTTTAAGTGAATCTATACCCATATAGGCAAGTTGAGGTTTAAGGGAATGGGCAGTTGTTTTAAGATTGTTCCAATCCTGATTTGCGTGCTGCTCCTTCATGGTTTGTATACTCGCCGGTGCCAACTGCAAAAACATATTGATATACCGTACCATTTTACCGGTATCATTTTTTGTAAAATTTTCCAAAAAAGCCAAATTAATTCGTCTATAATTCTCCATGTTCTCTTATTTATTTTGATTGATCATTTTTGATATTTTTTCTAATAATTCCTCTACGGAAAATGGTTTCCCAACAAATTCATTCATGCCGCTCTCAAAACATTTATCTACCTCTGCTTTTATCACACTTGCAGTCATAGCAATAATTGGTATGGCATTTATTTTATTATTGAGACTGCTTCTTATAATTTTTGTTGCTTCATGTCCATCCATTTCGGGCATTTGAATATCCATTAAAACGATATCATAAAAATTTGTATTCAACATATCCACGGCTTCCTTTCCATTTTTTGCTATATCCACTCTCGCATTTTCAATTGCACTTTCCAATGTATCAACAGCTACCATCTGATTAAATTCATTATCCTCTGCCAATAAAATACGCAGCCCTTTTAAATCATTTTTCACAGTTAATTCTTCCTTGGCGGCAATTTCAGAAACGGGTTTATTTTTTTCTATCTGATATTTAATTTTAAAACTAAATACCGAACCTTTACCCGGTTCACTTTCCACGTGAATTGAGCCTCCCTGCAATTCAACTAATTTTTTACAGATAGCAAGTCCCAATCCCGAACCACCAAATTTACGAGTTGTGCTGCTCGTCTCCTGAGTAAACATGTCGAAGATATAATCCAGTTTATCCTTTGCAATTCCAATACCACTATCCTCCACACTAAACATAAGTTCAATGTTATCTTGTATTTCCTTTATTTTGGAAACGCGAATAGTAACACTGCCTTTTTCAGTAAATTTAATTGCATTACCAACCAGATTTAACAATATCTGACTCAACCTGTAAGGATCACCGGAAATATTTACCGGAATGGTTTCCTCCACCACATAATTAAGCGATAAATGTTTTTCATCGGCATTTACTTTTATCGTATCAATAACGGATAAAATTTCGCTGCGGAGATCAAATGGAATTCGCTCAAAATTAATTTTCCCGGCCTCTATTTTGGATAGATCAAGAATATCGTTTATAATAACCAATAAATTATCGGAGGCGTGTTTAATTGCATTCAGATATTTTAATTGGTCGTTCCGCGGATCTTTTTCCAATAATAATCTTGTTACCCCCAATATTGCGTTCATCGGAGTTCTTATCTCGTGGCTCATGTTTGCAAGAAATTGTTCTTTCACTCTTTCCGAATATTCAGCTCGTTCTTTTTGAGCTTCCAATTCTTTTGTTTTCTCGCGAACCCGATCTCTTAATAAACGTTGATCCACTGCTGCATCGCGTATTCTTTTGCGAATGATATAATAAATAAATGCTGCAATTGCGATCAAAGAAATACTATAGATCCACCATGTTTGCCATGATGGCGGCTCTACTATAAGATGCGTATTAATTAAGGGTATTTGTAGTTGTTGCATATTTTAATATCTTTTGACGGAGATCTTCCGGTTCAAAGGGTTTCGAAATAAAATCATCCATGCCGCTTTCATAACATTTATCCACTTCACTTTTAATGACACTTGCTGTCATGGCAACTATAGGTGTTTTACTTTTCGGAATATTGGAAAGTTTCCGGATAGTTTTTGCTGCTTCGTATCCATCCATCACAGGCATCTGAACATCCATTAATATAATATCATAATGTTCGGCATTGAGTTTGTCGAGTGCGATCTGTCCATTTTCCGCAACCTCTACCTTCGCATCCTTAAACATACTTTCAATACTGTCGATAGCTACCATTTGGTTGAACATATTATCCTCTACCAACAAAATTCTAAAATTATTTAATCCGTTGTCGGAAATTGTTGTTAAAATTTCTTCCTTTCCCATTTGTGTTGCATCGGTAATTTCAAAAGGAATTGTAACGATAAAAACCGATCCTTTACCAAGTTCGCTTTTCACATTAATTTCACCATGATAAAGCGCTGTAAGATTTTTGCTGATGCTCAATCCCAAACCGGTACCACCAAATTTCCGGGTTGTAGCCTTATCCGCCTGAGAAAAATTTTCAAAAATGCTATCCAGTTTATCCGCAGCAATTCCAACACCTGTATCTTCAATTGCAAATGAAATTGTTGCAATATTATTTTTGGAGGATATTAATTTACAATGAAGAAAAACATTTCCTGTATCCGTAAACTTGATCGCATTTCCGGTAAGATTAATTAAGATCTGATTTAATCGAACCGGATCTCCGATAATAAATTCCGGAACAGCATCATCAATTGTAATATCAAATCCAATATTTTTTTCCTCGGATTTAAATTTCATGATCTCCTTAAAATTAAACAACTGGTTTCTGATATTAAAAGGTATTTGTTCCAGTTCCATTTTGCCTGCCTGAATTTTTGAAAGATCAAGGATATCATTAATGATATATAATAAATTATCAGATGATTGTTTAATGGCATTAAGATATTTTAATTGTGTTGCCAGCGGATCTTTATCTAAGAGCAAACGCGTCATTCCCAGAATTGCATTCATTGGAGTTCTTATCTCGTGACTCATATTTGCGAGAAATTCTTCCTTTGCTTTTTCTGAACGTTCTGCACGTTCTGCCGAGTCCACTGCCTTTATTGTTTGCTGCTCGAGTTCTGTTGTGCGCTGTGTAACAGTTTCTTCTAACTGGTGTGCGCGTTTTCGCAATTGTCGGTTGCGCAAATAATTAAAGAGTATAAATAAAGATAATACCAATATTCCACAGGTGATCTGAAATAATAATGTGGCCCAAAAGGGTTTTTTAATAACGAAAGAATAGGAGATGGGCTCACTCCAAACACCATCTGCATTTTCCGCTTTTACTAAAAAAGTATAGGATCCGGGTTTTAAATTGGAGTAGGTCATAAACGCCGTATTTCCGATATTGGTCCAGGTATCTTCTGCTCCTTCCAGCATAACGGAATATATAATTTTTTCATGCACAGAAAAAAATATGGCGCTGAAATCAAAGGTCAGGGTATTTTGATCGTAAGGAAGTTCCAAATTTACGGGTAGATTATACCAACCGGAAGTTGTATCGGAATATGTTCCCCAATCCGTTATTTCATAAAATAAACGGATATTGCGCAGTTCAACCAATGGTTGTGTTTTGCCAATTATATCTTCGTCGGGATTGTAACGAAATAAACCGCTAACAGTTCCAAACCACATTCGGTTATTTGCATCACAATAAATTGCTTTTTTATTGTTCTTAATTCCTGTGAAACCATCGTATGAATCAAAATGTTTTGTTGTGATGGAAGAATCGGCATTAAATATCAATTGATCAACTCCATCATTTAATCCTACCCATAAATTTCCCTTTTTATCAAATGAGATCGACAAAACATTGTTGGAGGTAAGAACATCATTATCCGTAAAAAAAGAAAAATCTTCCCCATTAAAACTGCATATACCGGCATCAGGACTTCCAAACCAAAGCATTCCATTTTTATCCTCGGTGATACAGGAAATATTATTGTTTATCAAGCCATTGTCGAAATAGGTGTAATTTTCAAAACTATTACCATCATATTTAATTACGCCTTCATCTTCGGTACCTATCCAGATATTTCCTTTGGAATCCATTACCAATTCTGTTATCAGATCTGTTGAAATGGAATCGTCTTCAGAATAATGTTTTATCCCCGATACGGATTTAACATAAACGCCATTGTTATTTGTTCCAATCCAGATATCTCTATTTCTGTCGACAGTAATAGCTGTGATCTGACTCTGATCGGGAATTTCTTTAATTCGAAAATGGCTGAATTTGCCATTGTATTGTATAAAATTATTGTTCTCATCCCCAGCAATAAGAAAATCAACATCGTTGGAATAGATACAATTAATTTGCGATGTGGATGTAAATCCCGGGATATTCAACAGCAGTTCCTCAAATTTGTGATCACCGTCCACTGATTTAATTTTTTTGAGACCTTCGGAAGTGCCAATAATTATGGAAGCATCAATTTGTTTTACATCTGAAATATAAACATTTTGAAGCGCAGATAAATTGTTGAAATTAGAAAATGCTCCGTCGTAAAACATGTAAAGTCCGTGAAAATCGGTACCTATCCATATATTTCCCTCGCGATCCTGCATTAAACAGGAGGCAGAGATTTCATTATTTTCTCCGTTTAAAATAAATTCTGTTTTGTAGTCAAGTGCATCTTCTCTATCTACATATTCTTTTTTAATTGTATGAATTCCACTGTAAGTAGCTATCCATTTATTCCCGTTTCTATCTATAAGTGATTGAAATGCTTTAGGTCCGCCTGCTCTGAAAAAATTCTGAAGTCTGTTTGAATTTTCTGAATCGGTAGTTTCAACTATACTATCACCGTCCATCTTATATAAATTAGGAAAACTATACAATAAAATAACTCCACTGCTATCACTGAAAATTTTATCGATATTTTTTATTTCAGATTTATTATATTGAATAAATTCGTATCCATTAAATTTTGTCACTCCATTTTTTTGTGTGCCTATCCAAATATTTCCCAATTTATCTTCGAATAAACAATTTATCGAATTATCGCCAACTCCCGATTGTTTATTGTAATTAACAAAGGTTTTCCCATCAAAACTGGATATTCCTCCGTCTTTTGTGCCTATCCAGATATATCCTCTGGAATCTTGTAACAAACATGTTACAGAAATACCTGCTAAACCGTCATTGATACGATAATTTTTTAAATGAAATTGCTGAGAAAATGATACGGAGCCAGAAAAAAATATTCCCAAAAAGATGCATAAGCGGAATAGAAAGGAGGAGGATAGTTTATGCATTATTTATGATGAATGGCTGTTTTTTTCGTGTTTTGTGTGGAGAAGTGCAAAAATACTTAAAATGGGACACAGGAAGAAGGGCACATGCCAGTTTGATAATCGGATTGAGTGAGGGTCTCGCTCTTAGCGAGGCTCTCACTAAAGTATCAAGCCATCTCTCCGGATTGAGTGAGGGTCTCGCTCTTAGCGAGGCTCTCACTAAAGTATCAAGCTACCTCTACCGACCGAGTGAGGCTCTCGCTTAGAGAGGGTCTTTTTTTTCGCATTTACCTTTATTGAGACCTTCGCTAAGAGAGCGAAAGCCTCAATACTCTCGCTGGAGGCCAAAAGCATCACGCCATCTCTCCGGATCGAGTGAGGGTCTCGCTCTTAGCGAGGCTCTCACTAAAGCACAATGCCATCTCTTTGGATCGAGTGTGGGTCTCGCTCTTTAGCGAAGGTCTCACTAAGGTATCATGCCAATTCACGCCTCACGCCTCACGATTCACGAAAGTTGAACCAAAGGGGAACTTGTCGTACTCGTTTATGCCTTTCGAATCACTCCTCACGCCTCACGCTTCACGTCCACCCAATTGCCAAGCTCTGCTTTCCTCTCTTGTTTCAATTTCTTTAATGGCTCTATTGGCGCGTTTGCGGGCGATGCGTTTTTTAAGTTCGAACCATTTTTGGTTGAAAAGTTTGCGCATGATGTCATCTAGCCTGCGTTGTATAATTAAATTGTAAGCTCCTCTCATTACCATGGCAAAGGAATTAGCTCGCGTGCGAATACTCAATCCATATCCTCCCTCAAGATATTCTATATGGTGCCAATAACCTGAGGGCATGTATAATGTATCGCCATATTCCAGAATTCCTTCCATCCCCTTTACATATTTTAAACCAGGATAGGTTTCAAAATCGGGTTTTTCGATATCTACTGTGGAATGAACATTAAAAGGTAATTTATATAAAAGATCCGACTGATCGGGTGAAAATAATACTACGCGTTTTTTACCTTCGAATTGGGTAAGAAAAACATTACTCATATCAATATCCTGGTGCATGCGTGTCACCGAATTTTTGGGACCGAAAAACATAAATGGAAGTTTAATATATCCTTTTGCAATATCAGGATAATTAAAATCTTTCAATAATTCTGGTTTGAATTTAAAGATGGGGAATAAAAAAAGGCGAAGGTCGGTGGATTCTTTTTCTATTAAATTCAGATAATCACTGAATTTCATTTTTACCGTTGGAACGGATAAGGTTTGGCTGGGATCGGCTTTAGAGCTGCTGTAGAGGCCTACTTCGGTGTCGCCCATTATCTGTTTAAAAAAGCTGTAATTCCATTTGGAGTATGATGAATATTGTTTCCATAAACCACGAAGAACTACGGGTTGTTGCGTTTTTAAATAATTGGACTCAAATTCTTTTTGCGTAATCTTTTCTCCGTCAACAATAGGGATACTTCTTGTTACATCGATTTTCATAGCATTGAATTTATAGGTTACAAAATTAAGAGGCTGTTTATTGTCGTCTGGTTGTTTTTAGATGAAATAAATAATATTATCGTGTTACACATATATCATAAACTCAAAATTTCTATTTCTGTTCTACGGTTATTTGCCTTTCCGGTTTCAGTATTATTATTATCAATTGGATCTGATTCACCAAATCCTTTGTTTGTGATACGTTCGGCAGCAATACCGTGTTCTATCAGATAATTTTTCACACTCAAGGACCTGTCGAGCGATAATTTTAAATTATCCGATTCCGTACCAACATTATCGGTATGGCCTTTCACCCTGACTTTCATTGTTGGGTTTTTTAACATCATATCTACAACTTTGTTTAATTCTGTTTGTGATATTGATAATAATCCTGCAGACGCAGTTTCGAAGAAAATATTTTTTAAGGTGAGAATTTCCCCTGCCGTTATAGGTTGTAATGCTACATTTATTATGAAGGGTTCGTTGGGAATGGCAGTTAACAAACTGAAATTCTCTGAATGAAATAAATAACCCTCTCTTTGCACAAATAAACTGTAATCCTTCCCGATTGGCAATACAATTAAAAATTCTCCTGTTTTAGGATCGGATATGGAAGTTGCGATCATATTTCCGGTTTCCAGGTCAACAAGCTGAACATTTGCTTTTAAGGGAAGTCGGGTAATTTTATCTGTTACAATAGCCTTAACCCAGGTTATAGGGTCAGCCTGAACATCTGCGGGTAATTCGAAACTGTATATATCAAGTTCTCCGAGTTTTTTGCCCCTGTCGCTGGAATAATAAGCTGTGGTGCCGTTTGCGGATACTGACATGCTTATCTCCCGATTTTTTGTATTGATGGGATAACCAAGATTAACCGGTTTTGACCAATTTCCGGTATCATCCCGTTTTGAATAAAAGAGATCTGATCCCCCCATTCCGGGATGTCCTTCACTGGAAAAATATAGGGTATTGCCATCTGGGTGTATAAATGGACATTGTTCAGAATAAGGAGTATTTATTGTTTTACCTAGATTAACAGGTTCTTCCCAATAACCGTCATCTCCCATTGTAGCCACCCAGAGGTCATAACTACCAACCGTTCCGGCACGTGCGCTGCTGAAAAACAAATTGCGGCCGTCAGCAGAAACGGAAGGTTGGGATTCCCAATCTCCGGAGTTGATAATGGTACCGCAATTTTCAGGATTTGACCAAACATTGCCAATTTTAATAGAATAATAAAGGTCGCAGCTTCCGTATCCGTTTTCCACATCATCGCAGGAAGTATAAAAAAGATATCGCCCATCTGCCGAAATATTTTGAGCCCCCTGATTTAACGAAGTATTAATAGGAGCACCCATATTTTCGGCAAGGGTCCAGGCTCCATCTCTGAAATAGGAAATATAAAAGTCTTCCTGATCAACATTCGGATTCCTTGTATCCGTAACAGGCGGTACAACGGGTATCCTCCTTGTCATAACCAGCACCGACCCATCTACAGAAAGGGAGGGAAAATATTCAGGAAAATCGCTGTTAATGGATTCTCCCATGTTCACAGGATTAAAATCAACTGGATTTAAAACGGCAGCTTTTGCAAACGTGAAATTTGTTTTTAGTCTGTTCGCCTTGATCCGAGGATCACCTGTAACCTCCGGGTTTGACAAAAACAGAACAATATGATCAAGGGCATCCTCATACATTCCCATATTACCCTCAGCTTCAGCGAGTTTTGAATAAACCCAAACATCTCCATCAGGATCAAGATCAACCGCACGTGTATAGGATTCCAAAGCCATGGAATCGTTCTTTAAATTGCGGTATGCATCTCCAAGATAAATCCAGGCTGTAACAAAATTCGGTTCTTCAAGTGTAGCGTTCGTGAAACTTTCAACCGCCTTATCCAGATATTTCGCCATTGCGCGTTGCACACCTTCATCGAGGTATTTCAGGGCTTTTTTGGATGCATTTTCCTGTGTCACAGGCTGTGCAAAGATTAAGGATCCGACAAAAACCAGAAGGGCTGTAAATGTGATATTTTTCATCTGCATATAGAAACGTAAAGATGAGGGATAGATTATATAACAGCAAAAATTGTTCTTGATTTTATTAAAGCGGTTAATGACTTGTGATTTTCATTTTCCTGCAATTTTTTTAAAATATTAGAATATCCATTTTAACATCCCTTAACTTGTATCGAAATCATACGCATGAGAACTAATTACCTGATCATTACGCTGTTTTTTTTTACACAAATTGGAAATGCCCAATTAAATGTTTCTGTCACAGGTGCACCTTACGGAGCGAGATATGATGATATTTATTTCATTAACGACAGCATAGGTTGGGGAGTTAATGCCAATGGATACATCTATAAAACCACAAACGGGGGAATAAGTTGGGATATGCAGATGGAGACCTTTAATTATTTCAGAAGTGTTGAATTTTTTGATTCTAATGTAGGTATTGCGGGAACTCTTGATTATGCTATTTACAGAACTGAAGATGGTGGTGATAGTTGGACAAATATTATTGATGCTTTTCATGACACAGTGATCGGCATTTGCGGAATGGATGTGGTTGATGCAAATACTATTTTTGCCTGCGGAAATGTGTTGGAGCCCGCCTTTATTTTAAGATCATTCGATAGAGGGATCACATGGGAATACAAGGATATGAATGATGTTGCCACATATCTTATTGATATACATTTTTTAACCCCTGATACCGGCTTTTGCGCTGGTTTAAGTGCGATAACTGCTGAAGGTGCAATATTATTAAAAACAACAGATGGTGGAGATTCATGGGAGCCTGTATTTAAATCAATGGTAAACACTGATACCTTCTGGAAAATATTTCAGGTTAATAAAGATACTTTGGTGATGTCTGTGGAAAATATGGGCACCGCATCTATGCGATTTGCATATAGTTATGACAGAGGAGAAACCTGGGCTCTTAAAGAAATTATTCCAACCTTTGGTTATGCTCAAATGATAGGTTTTTTTAACGACTCCATAGGTTTTTGTGGTAATGATGAGCTTTATAAAACAGAGGATGCAGGAGATACCTGGAGTTTGGTTGATACATTTACTGTGTACACTTCTTTTAATCGATTTTTTAAAGTGAGACCAGGTTTATCCTATGCTGCTTCTGCAATGATATATAAATTAGAAGATACCACTGTTCAATATGTTAGTATTCCAAATATACAAACAGAGTATCAGCATCGTCAATGGTTAAGTGAGGTTACTCCAAATCCGGCAACACGGAATATTCATTTTGAATACGAACTTACCTTTAAAACCAGAATGTATTTGGAAATAATTAATAGTGAAGGAGAAATTTTGAAACGCATGTTTCATGGATGGCAATATCCCGGAAAATATTCGGTTGATGAAAATATAAATTTACCTCCAGGGAATTATCATCTTATTTTATATACCTACGATGGGTTATTATCGAAACAATTTATAGTGATTAAATAGGACATAGGAAATAGGACATAGGACATAGGAAATAGGACGTAGGAGATAGGAAATAGGACACAAACGGTGGAATTTTGCAATTTCTAAAACTCTGAGTGAGTAAGGCTCTCGCTCTAAGCGAGGGTCCCATTAATGGCAAAATCCAAAAAATTTCGCAAGAAATTTAAACTTGTCCTCCATAACTTTAGCGAAAGAGGACTCCTTCCTCCTGCTTTTACCTCCAAAGAAAAAAGGAAGAAAGTGTAGTAAGATCCTTTTTTAAACCTTACCCAACTTCCTTCCTTTTTTTTCCTTAGAACCTTATCCTTCGAATCTTCTTCCTTCTCCCTTCGAATCTTCAATTACTCCCTTCAAATCTTATTTATTCATCACCTCTTCCGCATTCTTGTGGTGATGTTCTTTTTTATAAAGGTCGACTGCAATTGCAGATGCAATAAATACGGATGAATATGTTCCAAAACCAATACCAATTACCATTGCAAAAGCGAATCCCTGAATATTATCTGATCCAAAGAATAGGATTGCAAGAATAGAAAGAATGGTAACTCCGGATGTAACAACAGTTCGGCTAAGGGTCTGATTAATAGCCATGTTGAAAACCTCTACCATAGTTCCTGCTTTGGATTCGCGTAAAAATTCTCTGATCCTGTCATAAACCACCACTGTATCCATGATTGAATAACCGATTATAGTTAGAATTGCGGCAATAAATGTTTCATCGATCTGAAGAGTAAAAGGCATGATGTTTTTCAGTAAGGAAAACATTGCCAAAGTCATAAATGCATCATGCATAAGCGATATTACCGCACCGGCACCAAATTGCCATCTTCGGAAACGCAAGAGGATATATAGGAATGTGGCTATCAGGGAAATTATAATTGCCCAAACAGCCTTGTCTTTTATATCATCAGCCATGGTAGGTTCGACTTTCATCTGACTTTCCTTATAGGTAGAATCCCATGTTTTAAAGTCTACATTGCCACTGTAAAAGGATTTTATATTATCGTACAGTGCATGTGCTGCAATACTGTCGGCCATTGGATCAGCACTTCCTATCATGTAGGTAGTTGTAATCTTTAATTTCTCAACAGTACTAAAGGTTTTTACCTGTACGGCAGGATCAAATGTTTCAGCCAGTTGATTACGTACGGTTTCGGCATCAATTGCATTTTCAAATTTCACAGTGTAGGACCTTCCACCTGTAAATTCAACACCATAATTAAATCCGGAAATTGCAATAACTACTATACTAATAAGTGTCAGAACACCGGAAAAGATATATCCGTATTTTCTGTTCTGCATGAATTTAAGGTTGATGTTTTTAAATGCCCCTTTGGTGAAATTTGTAAAATAAGTGATCTTTCTATTTGTTTTCGCCATCCAGTCAAGTGTTAAGCGACTGATGAATATGGAAGTGAATAAAGAGAATACGATACCTATCATCAAAACGATAGCAAATCCTTTAATAGGACCTGAACCAAATTCGTTCAGAATTATTCCGATTATAAAGGTGGTAACGTGACTATCGATAATTGCTGAATATGAATTGGAATAACCGTCGGCAATAGCTTTTACCATGCTTTTCCCTTTTGCTAACTCCTCTCTAACTCGTTCATAAATGATTACGTTAGCATCTACTGCCATACCCATTGTTAACACCAATCCTGCAATACCGGGAAGTGTTAGTGTTGCACCTATTGAAGCAAGTACACCGAAAATGAAGAATATATTGGCAAACAAGGCAAGGTCAGCAATAAGTCCGGCACGGGCATAATAAATACCCATAAAAATGATAACAAGCACTAAACCTACAATCATTGAAATAACTCCGTCGCGTATAGATTCAGCACCTAATGATGGGCCTACAATATCTTCCTGAACAATTCTGGAAGGTACGGGTAATTTACCCACTTCAAGAATATTTGCGAAGTCAATTGCTTCCTCCGTTGTAAAATCACCGCTAATAGAAGAACGACCACCAGTAATTGCTGTTTGAACTACTGGAGCTGAATAAACTTTATTATCCAGCGTGATAGCAATAGGACGACCAAGATTATTTGTAGTGATTTCACCCCACTTTCTTCCGCCATCTGGTTTCATTGTCATACTGATCTCAATCTTTCCGCTCATGGGATCTCTATCAGGTTGGGCATTTTTTACAGCAGCACCATCTAATAGTGGTTCATTAGTATCCTCATCAGATTTTATCGCATATAAATCAAAAGCCTTTGTTGTTTCATTTGCTTTTGCCGAAAACATGAAAATGATATTCTGTGGAAATAGCGAAAGTAATTCATCAGATTTAAGATATTTCATTAACTGAAGGGTATCAGATTCTAAAACTGTCCCTATTATTGGAGATCCTGCATCTTGAGCTAGCGTAAGAATATCCACTAACGGTCCGCCAGTTTCTTCCGAGGCTTCGTCGTCAGGATCATCAACAATTAAAGAATCATCTGATGCAATTCCGGGACTGTCAATAATCGGATCAACAACCGCAACTATAGGTGAATCAATAGCAGGAGTGGTAACCGCAACAGTATCCGTTCCTCCATCGATAGCCATTAAAATATTGTTTGCTTGATTTATATTACCGCCGATTTCACCATATGTCCATACACGCCAAAACTCTAGGTTTGCTGTAGATTGCAAAAGTTCTCTTGCGCGTTTAGGATTGTCAATACCTGGCAATTCCACCATTATTCTACCTGTGCTTTTCTGCAGTGTTACGTATGGTTGTGAAACTCCGAATCGGTTGATACGTTCCTGTAATTTTGTATAGGTCGATTCAACACCCTCGTCGGCGGCATTGTGCAACCATATTAATACTTCTGAATTAGTAGAAGTACGGGCTAAATCGTCTGCATTCGAGCTGTTACTGAATAATGCTACCAATTGTGCATTAGGATCCGCTTTTAAATAGTTTTCAGCAAAAAGATCGATAAGATCTCCTTCTCCTTGTGCATCTGAAACTCTTGCTGCATCTAATGCCTGCAAAAATTTGGTATTTTTAGGATCTGATGCAAGCTGTTTAATGAGATCATATTTGGATACTTCTAAAACAACACTCAAACCGCCTTGCAGATCAAGACCTAAATTGAGTGATCGCTTTTTTACATCGTCATAATTGTATTTGGCTATACCAATATTATAAACCGTTTTATCGGAATTTTGCGAAAAATATTCGCTCTTTTTGTCAGAGATCGCCAATTGACGGGCTTCTCCGGTTAAAGTTGGATCTATGCCTTGCTCTGCATAGTTTTCAGCTTTTTTACCCTCTAGGTTTGCTACCCAAGTAAATGATAACTGGTAAATAGATACCAGCACTAATACTCCAAAAAAGAACTGAATGAGACCTTTTGCCTGCATATAGATTTTGTGTTAGTGTTTGATTTTAATAATGTTATGAACCTTTTTTAAAAGAGGTGCAAATATAGGTGGAAGGATTGAAGTTTCGAAGATTTGTTGCCCTTTTTACCGAATAATAGCTCTGCATTTTGCCTAAAACCCAAAATAATGGGCAAAATAAGGAATTTGACATATCATCCTTTCAATTCCATAATTCTTAAAAATAAAAATGCCACCGCTATCGGGTGGCATTTTTATTTATTTAAATTAAATTTATTCTGCCTTGATCAATTCAAGGGAACCAATGATATTTTGTTGTTTTAAAAGATTTACATGATAAACTCCGGCAGGTAAATTTTCGCCGAAATTATGATTAAAATTATCAGTTGTAATCACTAAAGATTCTATTATTCTTCCTGTTATATCGGTAATTGTAAGCATGTCTGCACCTGAAATTCCATTAACGGAAATTGTAGCAGCGTTAATGAAAGGATTTGGAAACACACTGATAAGATCACTGATAATTTCATCTTCAATAGCATTACACAATTCCACTGTTACATAATTGGCAACCTCCGATTCATCAGAACCTAAGATATTTGTAGCCACAAGTGTTACTGCATACGTTCCGGGAGTTGAGTATAACACTGTTGGGTTTTGTTCAGTTGATGAAGCAGGTGTTCCGCCATCAAAGGTCCATGACCATGAACTTGCGCTGGCCGAATTATCATCAAATACCACGGTGAGAGGCGCACATCCTGACACCACATCAGAACTAAATTCAGCTGTAGGTGCTGAGGTAACATCATCTACAATAAAGAACAGATCAACCCCTGCTTCCACTAAATGGCCGGTAGCTGATTGGTCTGCAGTTCTGAAGCGAACAGTCATATCAGAAGTTATATCTATATAATCTGCCATTTGTATCTCAACAGTAACCCATTCACTCATTTCAGTTGAAGTTCCGTTGATGGCATCTACTAATACATCGTCAATTCCATTATTAATAAAAACTCTTAAGGTATCGTTTGGAGTTCCGGCACCACCCCCGTTATAAAACCAACGTGAGTAAGTAAGTTTAGGATTAAGGTAGGTACTCAGGTCCATTTCCGGAGAGGTTAATACGGCAGTTCCATTATCCACATCATCTTCTCCAGCTCCACCAAATTCTGAATTTCCGGTAATATATGCCTCATCACCAAAATCGCCCGTTTCGTCAAGTTCCGGATTTGATAGAAAAGGCCCTGAATCAGTTCCAAATGGTTCATCCTTTTCCCAAACTCCCGCATCTGAAGTTCCGGAAACGGTCCAGTCATTCTGGAATATGAAATCGTCATAAATACCGCGATCCAACATTATAGAATACACTCCACCGGGTAAAACATCGAGGTCCATGGCATTGGTTATATGTCCCCAATGTCCTGCATAAAAAGTATAATTATCTTCATAAACGGAAGTAAGGGTATAATTTCCTAAACCATCAGTTACCGTTTGAAATGTGTATGTAGCATTTTTGAATAACACATCCGCATTTGCAATTCCAAGACCCGAAACAGCATCTATAATTTGACCACTTATTGTAAAAGTTGCCAATGGATCGAGTTCTGCGTTCACTATGGTAATTACACCACTTTCCAAACTAACTGATGGAATGGTGAGTTCAGCATAACCGATCTTTGTGAAAGTGATATCATATAATCCCGGTTCAAATATTCCTGTATGATAATTTCCTGAAATGTCCGTATTTGCATCAACAACCCCAACTGCTGTGAAACTTACTTCAGCTCCAAATATCGGTGCACCTGTTTCAATATCGGTTACTAAACCTTCAAGATAACAAGCAGCAACATAGGTTGGTCCAAGCACGAATAAACCTTCTTCCATGTCGGCCGCAACAATATTTCCGGAAGGAAGATAAGGCCATGAACCCCAACAACCGTTAAATCCGTCGCCGGAAAGTGGTGAAGTATCATAAAACCCGGTTTTTATCATGTTGTCAGGATAGTGAACATCAGTTATTACAACACCATCGCGATAATAGGCAGTAACCAAAAAATCACCAACCACCATTGTATTGTGAGGAATTGAATTTGTTCCCGGATTTGCTCTGAATTGGCCGAGTTCCTGAATATCTGTCAGATCGGAAACATTAAAAGATGCAACTGGAGCATTTGTAACTTCGTCGGTTGAAAAAAGATATTTGTTATCATCACTTAGCCATACGTTATGCGTAAATTCGAAAGGTGTGGTTTGAGTAGCCATTAACTCAGGAGAGGTTTTGTCTGTAATATCCCAAACAGAGAACTGTCCCTCATAAATATTTCCTGCCCAAAGAGTATCTCCTCTTACAAAGGCATCATGTATATACCAATCATCTACTTCTCCAAGATAGGTAGGATTCATAGGATCACCTGTTGCATCGAACATATGATCGCCACCGTTTCCGAGATTGGATCCGAAAACGTGTACAACACCATTTTCGTCTGCCATTACGGTATGGCCAGTTTCCAGGCCTACACCACAATCAGTATAATTAAAATCTATCGTAAAAGGAAGTCCGGAAAGATCGATACACAACAAACCACCACCTGCTTCTGTAACAACATAAGCGTAATTGCTCCATGTGCGCACTTCGCGCCAGATACTATTATTTCCGTCAACAAACTGGACTTCATTAGGATCAGTTGGATCGGTAACGTCTACAATGGAAGTACCGTCATAGGTTCCCACAATAGCAAATTCTTTACCTGCTCCGTTTGCCCAACCGGTAATGTTGGAAAGTTGATCAGCATATTCAAGATGACCGAGTAACTCAATGTTTAACTGTGCCTTAACCTGAAAACCTAGGGATAAAAACAACAATGTTAGAGGAGTAAAAATTTTAAGTTTCATTTAAAATGATTTATTGTAGTTCAAAGGTAAGTAAATTTTACTGGGGGTAACTTTTATGCTATCAACAAACAGGCTAAAAGGTAATTTTTAAATGTTTTTTGGGAATTAATTGCGTTAATATGACGATAACCTGCTCATTATCCTGTTTACTCCTCCAAATATTGTTTTATCGGATCCCAATAAAAATCCTTCCAACCCTTTGAAAGCGCTTCATATTGATCATGAGGAATATTGCTTTGTGTAAATTGCAATTGAGTGGTGTTGTTTTTTGTTATGGAAAGAGAAAATGTAACTGTTGTAAAATGACCCTCCGGCAAGTCAGTACACCACCATTCCTGAACTATCTTTTTACCTTTTTCCAATTCAATGGTCTTTCCACTGATGTAATCATCCCAAACAGAAAATTTTCCTCCCACACGATTTGAAATTTTTGCTGCAGCCCTTGTAAATGAAGCATGTTTTTTTTCCTGCATGAGCAAGTCGTAAATGATTTCGGGCAGAACGTTAAAACTTACTTTCTGTTTTATGGTTTTAGTTTTCATTTAAAAAGGGCATTTTATGAAAAATTGTTTTAATGGTTGATTGATATTTTATAAGAGATATATTTAACAAGAATTA
>JAYSYX010000384.1:0-20194 GCA_043727235.1 Bacteroidota bacterium | reverse complement strand
CAAGATCAAAAGCATTCTTAATGCCGTTGTCGTAATTATTCTAATTATTTGGTTATTGAATGCATTTGGTGTGATCAATATGATGAACGATGTTCGGGTATAGATCAGCCTTTCCCGATTATACTAATAAGCTCAAATACTTGTTGGACTTATTGTGACATGCTGAAACTATATAGAAAAATTGAACTCCTATTTGAAAGGTTAACAAACCTGGTTACAACATTATTGGGGAACAGTATTGTATTTATTATCGCATTTATCATAATTATTTGTTGGCTCAATAGTCCAAGTTTTTATGCCCAAACGTTACGTGAATGCATTAGAGACATTTTGCATGGCTTGATATTCCTTAGTTTATTTGTTATTCAAAAATCTTTCAATAAATTTTCTGCAGCCTTGCACCTAAAAGTAAATGAATTGCTTGCCTCACACGAACCGGCCAGAAATACCGTGATCAACACGGAAAACAAGACAGAAAGTGAAATTGCTGAACTTTCTAAAGAATATAATGACCTATCTGAAGAGGTAAAGGAAATAAAGGAAGATGTAAAGTTTAAGGATACAAATTCTCCAGATCAATAAATTTTTACCAGGTTACAAGGGAAGGCTCAAATGCCTGCTTAAATGTTAAGGGGCTTTTTGTAACAGGCAGAAATTATTTTACAATATACAATATTTTTGCTGAGTTTCTTATTTCTCAAAATAAGTATCATTCCAATTTTATGATGATCAAATGATCCTGATTAAGTAAATTATATAACTTCTTCTCACAATTTTATAACAAAATGTTATAAAAGAAAAACGAAATTTGTCATGAAAAAAATAATTTATGAAAAAAAGAAATTCAACCTCCGACATCCCCGTTGCAAATCCAAATATTACAGAAAAAGTTAAATCTACTGACTCTCCTGTAGATAAAACTAAAGTGGATGACTTTACAGATTACGAGGATCTAACAAACCCAGAATCTGTAGATATATATTCTGAAGAGAACAATTATGATATTGATATAATTACGGAGAAGGAGGAAACTCAAAACGATCTTGACATTCCAGGCTCTGAATTAGACGATGACCAGGAAGATATTGGCAGTGAAGATGAAGAGAATAATTATTACAGCATAGGTGGTGACAACCATAATGAACTGGAAGAAGATAAAATTGATTGAAGCCGGATTCAAATTATATATAAATGATAGTTAGGCGCCCTTTCTTTATTGTCATACCAAAACGGGAATTCTGATAATGAAAAATATGCGTATTTACATTCTACTTGCATGTCACAATTTTTGGAAATTATAGTATAAATGGCAAATAATTGTATAAAAGGTATATAATTTGCAGTAGCATTAATACTTCAAAAATGGAGTTTTAGAAGACTGGTTTAAAAAATAATAGCTAATATCCACAATGAGACTGTTTATTAAAAACATGGTAAGTAATCGTTGTAAGTTGATCTTAAAGTCAGAACTTGAGAGTCTTGGTATCAAATTTACAAGACTGGAGTTAGGTGAGGTAGATATAACGGAGATGCTTTCTGACTATAAACGTGAATGCTTAAAAATTGCATTATTAAGAACAGGACTTGAACTTATGGATGACAGAAAGGCAATGATCATTGAAAAAATCAAGACTGTGATCATTGAAATGATACATTATAATGAGAATCTGCCAAAAACTAATTTTTCAGAGTATTTAAGTAGTAAATTAACATATGACTATACCTATCTCTCTAACCTTTTTTCAGGAGTAAAAGGCACAACTATAGAACATTATATCATTATAAATAAGATTGAACGGGTTAAAGAATTACTCGATTACAATGAACTTACATTGACCGAAATTGCTCTCAAACTACACTACAGTAGCGTCTCTCATTTATCCAATCAGTTTAAAAAAATTACAGGATACTCTCCATCCTCTTTTAAAAAATTACAAGATAAACAGTTAAATTCTCTGGAAAGTCTGTGATCATTCAATGCTTAGGGTATCTAGGTTATTCTATCAGAAATCTGACTTTATCCCAAGCTAATTTAATTCAAATTTCGAATCTAACACTTTCATAACTGTACTTTCAATTCAACTACTTTTAACAAACGGGGTATATTTTCCCCGATTTATTTATTAACTGAGATAGTTCATTATTTCAGAAAATCACACTTTAAGGGATACATAATCTCCTCCAGCGTTTGGATCGCCTTTGGCATAATTATTTTATGTAATTAGAGTAAATAAACCTCCATAATTACAAATTTAGTTTATGACAGGAATTACCGATAACCAAAAATATGATCACCCAGTAAATGAAAATGAAACTTCAGGGGCTAATATCCCAGTCTGGTTTTCTAATAATGTATTATCCCAAAGTTATGAAAAACTCAATAAGGATGTTAATACCGATATTCTGGTAATAGGCGGTGGTATTTCAGGTCTTTCAGTTGCCTATTGTTTGGCAAAGGCTGGAAGGAAGGTAGTGTTGGTAGAAGATGGATTTTTAGGGAGCGGCGAAACGGGTCGCACTACAGCGCATTTAACTTGTGCACTCGATGACAGATACTTTGAATTGGAAAATATTTTTGATGAAGAAACTGCCAAGCTTGCGGCAGATAGTCACTTTGCTGCAGTTGAATGGATAGCCAATACCATTGCAATCAATAACATAGATTGTGATTTTCGGAGAGTAGATGGATATTTATTTTTAAGTGATTCGGATTCCATGGAAACTTTAACAAAGGAATATGAAGCAACTCAAAGAGCTGGACTAAAAACTTCCCTGATAAACGAAACCCCCTCCATTGTATTGAATGGAAATAAATCTGCGCTAAAATTTCCTGATCAGGGTCAATTTCATATAATTAAATATATAAACGGATTAGCAGAAGCTCTTAGGCAAATGGATTGCAACATTTATACTGAAACAAAAGCTGAAAATATTACCAAAGAAGGAGCAACGGCTAATGGATACACAATTAAGGCAAATCATATTGTAGTGGCAACCAATACACCTATTAACGATTGGGTTACCATGCATACAAAACAATGGCCGTATCGCAGTTATGTTATTGCTTCTAAAATTAAAAAAGGCGAATTGCCTTATGCATTATGGTGGGATACCGGCACAGATAAATCGCATTCAAAAGTGGAACCTTATCATTATGTGAGACTTGAATCTTTTGATGAAAAAAACGATATATTGATCATTGGAGGAGAAGATCATAAAACCGGTCAATCGGAAGACAATGATTTAAATGAAGAAGATCGTTACATGAATCTTGAATCCTGGGCGAAAAATCATTTCCCCTCTTTTAATACCATTGATTTTAAGTGGTCAGGGCAAGTGATCGAACCTATCGATTCGCTGGCATATATCGGCAAAAATCCGGGAGATGAAAATATTTATATAATTACCGGCGACTCAGGTAATGGAATGACACACGGAACCCTGGGTGGTTTAATTATAAGTGATCTTATTACCGGAAAAATAAATCCATGGGTTAAAATTTATGACCCATCCAGAATTACACTTAAAACCTCGTTGAATTATTTGAAGGAGGTTGGTAATATGGTAAAACAATATGCCGATTGGCTTACAATAAATGGTTTATCTGAAACAGAAAAATTGATTCCCGGAGAAGGTGGAATTTTTACATCGGGAACAAAAAAATACGCTATTTACAAAGATGAAAATGATGAATTGCATATGTGCAGTGCAGTATGCCCCCATTTAGGTGCAATACTGCAATGGAACAACGACGAAAAAACCTTTGATTGTCCAATGCATGGCTCTAGATTCACAACTGATGGAATAGTGATAAATGGACCGGCTGTAACTGATCTAAAAAGGATTGAACCGGAAATTATAGAAAGCAAAACAGGTCAACATCAATTATAAAGTAAACATCTAAAATAATTTATTATGAATAAAATGTCGTCAATTTTAGTTTTAAACACACTCATAGGGATCAATAATGATCGAATTGCAGGTTATCAAGTGGCATTAAATTCGACAGAGGAATTTGATCTTAAAACCTTATTTGAAAATTTTATACAAACGAGTAGGAAATGTAAAAGGGACCTTATTGGTGAAATTAATAAAATGGGAGCTACTGCAATGGAGAGTTCCATTCTCAATGGAAAATTCTTCAGTGTTTGGATGGACGTTAAATCGGCGTTGAATGGAAAAGATCGTAATACCATACTCGCATCCTGTGAAATTGGTGATGAGGCAGCTGTAAAAACTTACACCAAAATACTTGATCAGAATGAAAGGGATATTACCCTCTTTCAATATACAATGATAAACATTCAACACACATATTTAAGGATGGATCACAACAAAATAAAAAATATATGTCACTCATTTATTTACAATTAAATACTACAAACCAATTGAGAAAGGGTGATATAGATAAAGACCATTTAAAATAAAAATTCAAATAATGCGTACCACTTTACCAAAGTAGAATAGGCATATTATAGTTTTTGATCATATTTTTTTTAATAAATAAAATGATAGCTGTAAAAAAAGAAGGAATATTGATCAAAAAATCGGATTTGGGATTCGAAAATGAAGGTGTATTAAATCCGGCAGCGATTAGAGACGGTGAATATGTTCATCTTTTTTATCGGGCTGTAAGTAAGGGAAATCACTCAACAATTGGTTATTGCAAGTTAAAAGGACCTATTAAAGTGCAAGAGCGTTCAGAAACTCCGATATTATTCCCAAAATTCGATTATGAATCTCGTGGAGTTGAAGATCCCCGGATAGTTAAGATCGACGAACTTTATTATTTGACCTACACCGCTTATGATGGCATAAATGCCCTAGGTGCGTTAGCTGTCTCAGAAGATCTGGTAACATTTGAACGAAAGGGAATTCTTGCACCACAAATAACTTATGATGAATTTCGCCGATTGGCCGAATGTAAAGGCGCTATCAATGAAAAATATCTTCGATATAATGAACACGAACAAATAAAAGAAAAAAATGGCAAGAAAATTTATATATGGGATAAGAATATTATTTTTTTTCCAAGAAAAATAAAAGGCAAATTCCATTTTTTGCATCGTATAAGGCCAGATATCCAATTGGTTTGTGTTCATGACCTTGAGGAACTAACAGCAGAATTCTGGCAAAATTATTTTTTACATATTGATAAGTGTATCGTTTTGACACCAAAATTCGATCACGAGGTAAGTTATATAGGAGGTGGTTGCCCTCCAATTGAAACTGAATATGGGTGGATTGTTATTTATCATGGAGTTCATGATACTATCCAGGGTTATGTATATTCTGCATGTGCCGCTCTGCTTGATCTGGAAAATCCTCAACAAGAACTAGCACGACTACCATATCCATTGTTCACACCTGAATTCTCCTGGGAGAAATTCGGTGAAGTTAATAATGTTTGTTTCCCTACGGGAACAGCGTTATTTGATGATGTTTTATACATATATTATGGAGCCGCAGATGAACAAATCGCCATCGCCTCTCTCCAACTTTCGGACCTATTAAAAGAACTATTACTAAATAAAATTTCACATGAATAAATTAAACTATGCAAAATATTCTACCAAGTCAATTCTAGGCTCCAATTTCGGATTTGGCCTTAAAAAATCATCTGATCCTGTATCAATACCATCAGTTGAAAATTTGCCCGGAATTCTATTTATCACCTCTTATCCGCCACGGGAATGTGGTATTGCCACTTATTCTCAGGATCTGATAAAAGCGCTGGAGAATAAATTCAATGAATCGTTTAAGATCAGTATATGCCCGTTGGAATCAGAAAATGAAATCCATGAATATGGTCAGGAAATTAAATATCGATTAAATACTAATCATGAAAATGCTTTTACTGAGCTTGCTGAAGAGTTAAACAACGACGATGATATTCAAATTATCATGATACAACATGAATTTGGTTTTTTTGAAAATTTCATATCCAATTTTTCTGAGTTTTTAAAACTGCTTACTAAAAAAATTATACTTGTTTTTCATACTGTTTTACCAAACCCCGATAACAATCTGAAGCACAACGTTCAAAGTTTATCAGATCGTTCTGAATCTATTATAGTCATGACAAATTCCTCTTCAAAAATACTCCAACAGGATTATAAAATAGCAGAAGAAAAAATTACCATTATACAGCATGGAACACATCTTGTACCTCATTCCGATAAATCGGAATTAAAAAGCAAATACAATCTTTCCGGAAAAATTGTTTTATCTACATTCGGACTCTTAAGCTCAGGGAAATGTATTGAAACAACGCTGTCGGCATTACCTGAAATTATTAAAGCAAACGACAATGTCCTTTTCCTCATCATTGGCAAAACTCATCCTTCTGTTTTAAAATTGGAAGGAGAAAAATACAGGCTAACGTTAAAAAATAAAATTGAAACACTGGGAATACAAGATCATGTACAATTCATTAATGCATTTTTACCCTTACCTGAACTATTGGATTATTTACAACTAACTGATATATATTTATTTACTTCTAAAGATCCTAATCAGGCTGTCAGCGGAACTTTTTCTTATGCTATCAGCTGTGGATGTCCGATCATATCAACGCCCATCCCGCATGCCCGGGAAATATTGCAACATGACTCAGGTATCATTGTAGAATTCGGAAATGCAGATCAGGTTGCGAAAGCTGTGAACGGGCTGCTGAACGATGAACAACTTCGAAACAATATAAGTGCGAATGGATTACATAAAATAGCTTCCACTTCCTGGGAGAATGCAGCAATTGCTCATGCGAGAGTATTTGAAAAAATAACAGAGAACAGGATAGTATTGAAATACAATATCCCTCCAGTAAATCTTGATCACGTTAAAAAATTAACTACGGGTTTCGGTATAATTCAATTCTCCAAAATTAATCAACCGGATATGCATTCCGGTTATACACTTGATGATAATGCAAGAGCACTCATTGCGATATGCCAACATTTTGAATTGACTTCAGACCAGGAAGATCTTACCTTGATACTCATTTATTTCAATTTTATTAAATATTGTTTGCAATCGGAAGGTTATTTTCTAAATTATGTGGATGAACATAACAAATTTACTGAACAAAATAATAGTACCAATCTGGCTGATGCGAATGGAAGAGCAATTTGGGCATTAGGTTATTTAATTTCATTAGGTTCCATTTTGCCGGTAAAACTAATCAATGATGCTCAGGATCTAATGCACAAGGCATTGTTAAAAATTCAGGGCATTTATTCTACCCGTGCCATGGCATTCGTAATAAAAGGATTGTATTTCCAGAACATGTATAATTCGTCAGAATTACAAATTGCACTGATAAAACAATTTGCAAGCAGATTGGAACAAATGTATAAACATGAGGCCAATGCAGAATGGCAATGGTTTGAAAGTTATCTCACATATGCTAACAGTATTTTGCCTGAAGCGATGTTATGTGCTGCCGAGGTGACCGGTGAACAACATTTTAAGGATGTTGCAAAATTAAGTTTTGATTTTTTACTCACAAAAATGTTCAACGGAAATAAATTAAAAGTTATTTCCAATAAAAATTGGTTACACAAAGGTCAACAAGCAGAACATAATGAAGGTGGTGAGCAGCCAATAGATGTTGCATACACGATATTGGCTTTAAATAATTTTTATAATGTATTTAAGGATTCCGAATATAAGCGTAAAACTGAAATTTGTTTTAATTGGTTTCTAGGAAACAACCATCTATATCGCATCATATATAACCCTTGCACAGGTGGTTGTTATGATGGACTTGAAGAAAATAATGTTAATTTAAATCAGGGGGCTGAGTCAACTATAAGTTATCTTATGGCGAGATTAAGTATTGAAAAAACCATAAATACTCAATCGGTTCCAAACCAATTTTCACAACTGAAGAACACAAACGGAAATCAGAATTTACATTATTTGCAATTAAAAAGAAAGGATCAGCTTTTATATCAATAAATTACTTAAATAAATAAAATTTAATTACATGACAACATTGCCACTTATTTTAGAGATACGCGGAACGAGGATCGAACTAATCAGTATCAATGTTTTCTATTCTGCACCCAAAGGGGATGTTGTTCACACCATAAGTACAGTATTGCCTTTTTTTGACCAAGGTCCAAATTTCAATATTAATTAAAATCAACAATAAAATGAAGTTTGAAAATAAAACGATCTTTATTACAGGAGGACTTTCCGGAATAGGGAAAGCATGTGCACTTGCCGTGGCAAAAGAGGGCGCAAATATTGCCATAGCTGATATTTCGGGGGATTCGAATAATGCAGAAATGGAGGAGATAGTTAAATTAAATCCTGAAGCAATATTTATAGCATGTGATGTGTCTGATTATAATCAGGTGGAAAACGCCATATCGAAAACCGTCAATAAATTCGGCAAGCTTGATATTGCGCTCAACAATGCCGGAATAGGTGGCGAAGCAAATATTGTGGGTGAAATGAGCGAAACATCATGGTTAAAGGTAATAGGAGTAAATCTCACTGGGGTATTCAATTGCATGAAACATGAATTGGCGCAAATGTCATTACAAAATTCAGGAGTAATCATAAATATTGCTTCCATATTAGGAAAGGTTGGTTTTGCAAACTCTGCCCATTATGTAGCAGCTAAACATGGAGTTATTGGTCTCACTAAATCTGCAGCAATTGAATATGCCACAAAGGGGATCAGAATTAATGCCATTTGCCCCGGATTTATTAATACTCCCTTGCTCACAAAAGGTGGAATTAGTGAAAATACAGAAGTTAAGCAATCCATTGTCAACTTACATCCTATGAAAAGATTTGGAACAGGGGATGAAATTGCTAAAGGTTTCTTATTTCTTGCAAGTGATGGCGCTTCCTTTATTACCGGCACTTCCCTGGATATTGATGGAGGATATCTAGCGCAATAAGAAATTAATTCATTTAAATATTACAAATAGATTAACAGATGAAATTTTATTAACCAATTAATAACTAAAATATGACACCATTAAAAAAAGCAGGCATTTGGATGGATAACGCAAGTGCGCATACCTTTGAATTTACTGATGAGGCACACAAAGTAGAAACTGTAGAATCGGAATTCACTTCTCAGGTCAGGGGGGAGGTTTTATCAAAAGGCGAATCGCACATGCATAATAAAGAACAAAATAAACAATCAGAGTTTTACAAAAAATTAAGTAAGTATATTCTTCAATATGATGAAGTTTTATTATTCGGGCCAACAAATGCAAAATCTGAACTATTAAACCTTCTAAAAGAAGATCATCGATATGAAAAAATAAAAATTGAAATTAAACAGTCCGAAAAAATGTCAGATAATCAAATGGAAGCATTTGTAAGAGACCATTATAGTGCATCGTAAAACTAATTAAACATCAAGTCCAAAATCAAAGTATCTGGTCAATGTAAGTATTTTGATGCCGATTGTTTAAAACTGTAACTTTGGGAATTTGCAAAAAAAGACAAATTCCCGGAGTTATTCTATATCCTATTAAATGAAAATCTCTGACATACTCCAATTCCAATCGTAATCAGCAGAAGCGAACGGTTATTTGGGCTAGTAAAAATTGTCTTGGATGAGAATTACGAACAGTCAGAATTCCATTTTAGGTCTCATAAAAAAATGGAAGATGCAATGGTAAAGTCGATTAAAATTTGATAGGTTTATTATATAAATTTATAAAAAATTAAATTTCCAATACATTCATTTTATGCTGTTTTTTCATTTCTTCCGGAATAACAGATAAAATAGTTTCTTTCAGCACTTCTATTAACCTATACTTAATATATTCTCTATGCGTAACCAAACTTATTTCCCGCACAGGGTATGGGGGTTTGAAATAACGCAAACGTTTATGTTGAGTTTTAGTCAAATTGAATGTTGCAAGTTCCGGAATAATAGTGATCCCGAAATTTTTTTCAACAAGATTTTTAAGCGTTTCTATACTACCTGCTTCATAATGTAATTTTTCTGTTACCTCGTGCTGTTTTTTCAATTCACAAAAGTTGAGTATCTGCGAACGCATGCAATGTCCTTCCTCCAGCAACCACAAGCGATTAATATCAATATTGGCAGGTAATACATATTGTTTGTTGAACCCTGTTTCTTTTGAGTTAACATACAAAAAGTATTTTTCATAAAATAAGACCTGCTCTTTAATAGTTTGATCATTTAATGGAGTAGCTAAAATGCCCACATCAATTTGACCTGACTTCAATCTCTGTGTAATATTATCGGTTGTATGCTCGCTAATCGTCAATTTTACGTCCGGATAAGAGCTTTGAAATTCACGCAAAAATATTGGTAAAAGATAAGGCGCCAGAGTTGGAATGATGCCAATTTTTAACTCACCTGTCATATTTCCACTTTCTTCTTTTATAATTTCCTCAATTCTTCCTGCTTCAGCAACAACACGTCTTGCCTGAGCGATGATCTTTACTCCAATTTCCGTGGGTTTTACAGGAAGTTTACTACGGTCAAATATTTTAACACCCAACTCATCCTCCAATTTTCGTATCATCATACTTAAGGTTGCCTGTGTAACAAAACATTTTTCTGATGCATTTATAAAATGACGATAAGTATCAACGGCAATAATGTAGTCCAATTGTTGTAAATTCATTAATATAGATTTTATCTATGCAAATATATGAAATATCAATTATTTTTATAATTTAAATATGTTTACCTTTAGTGAGATTACAAAATTAATAAAAAATGAAAGGTAAAAAATTAACTACAGCGAGCGGCAGGCCGTTTGTTGAATTTGAAAACTCTATGACGATGGGTGCGCGTGGGCCTATATTATTACAGGACTATTTTTTGCATGAAGACATGGCGCATTTCAATAGAGAGCGCATCCCGGAAAGAGTGGTACATGCTAAAGGAACCGGAGCCTTTGGAACCTTCACGGTTACACATGATATTACAGCCTATACAAAAGCAAAAATATTCTCTGAAGTTGGTAAGAAAACCAAAATGTTCATCCGATTCAGCACTGTGGGAGGTGAAAAAGGAAGTGCAGACAGCGAAAGAGATCCACGCGGCTTTGCCATGAAATTTTATACGGAAGATGGTAATTGGGACCTGGTTGGAAATAATACCCCTGTATTTTTTATAAAGGATCCGAAGAAATTCTCGCATTTTATTCATACACAAAAACGTGATCCAAAAACAAATTGCAAAAGCCCTACTATGATGTGGGATTTTTGGAGTTTAAATCCGGAAAGTCTCCATCAGGTAATGATACTTATGAGCGACAGAGGAACACCATTTTCTTATCGAAATATGCATGGATTTGGCAGCCATACATTTTCACTCATAAATAATAACAATGAAAAGGTTTGGGTAAAGTTTCATTTTATAACTAAACAAGGAATTAAAAATTTTATTGGTTCGGATGCAAGTGCAATGCGTGGTGTAGATCCCGATCATGCACAAAGGGATCTGGTGAATGCAATTGAAAAGAAGGATTTTCCGAAATGGTCGCTGAAAATTCAGATCATGACCAATGAACAGGCAAAAAATTTTAAGTTCAATCCATTCGACCTTACCAAAGTTTGGAGCCATGCTGAATTTCCAATGATAGATGTTGGCGAGATGGAATTAAATGAAATTCCTCAAAATTATTTCCGTGACGTTGAACAGGCCGCTTTTGCTCCTGCACATCTTGTGGATGGTATTGGATTTTCTCCTGACAAAATGTTACAGGGCAGAATTTTATCATATCCCGATGCACAACGTTACCGTTTAGGGGTGAATTATGAACACATTCCGGTAAATAGTTGCCCATATCTTGTAGCAAATTACCAACGAGATGGACAAATGCAGGTATCTGATAATGGAGGAGCAAATCCGAATTACAGACCAAATAGTTTTGACGATATTATTGTTGATGAAAATTATAAAGAACCTTCAATGGAGCTTGATTCAAATATTGCCGATTGGTTCGATCGAAATGAAAATGACAATGATCACTACACTCAGCCTGGCCTATTATATCGCAAAGCGATGAATGATCAGGACAGAAAAAATCTGGTGAAAAACATCGTAGATGCGATGAGTGGAATTACCGGTGAAAAAAGAAATGAGATCATAAATCGTCAGTTATGTCACTTTTTTCGGGCTGATATTCAATTAGGCATGTCTGTTGCAAATGGGTTAGGTATTGCTGTTGACGAAAATATAATGGCACACTCCAATTGAAACAATAATTAAGAGGAGCGATCATTGGAGATCCTCCTCTAAATTTCAAATTATAGCTCGAAATGGTGTATTAATAATACCAGTAAATTAAATATTAGTTAACCTTAATGAAAAAAAATATGAAAAATCATTTAGCAAAAAGAGAATTCGAACAAAAGTTAGAGACACTTCGCACAGAAGTTCAGCCGGCGCTTACTGATAAAAATCTGAAAGAGATCGTGATTTACGAAAAGCTGCTGGAAATTCAGGATAAAGTAGAGGAAATAGAACAAAAATTGAATACAGAGAAGTAAACAAGGCTTTTCGTTTACATTTTAATACTCCCTATTCGTAAAATTTCAAGGGTGTTCCGTAAATTCGCAGTATTCTTTTCACTGTTTTACCTTAAGAAACAAAAGTCACTGTTTGCTTGTTTATAAATATTCCTTATTCTATATGTAAAATATTATTAAACCCTGAAAAATTACCAATATGAACTCCATAGGATTAAATAAAACAAAAAGTAAATCACTTGCAGGAAAACTCAATGAGCTTTTAGCAGATTATATGGTATTTTATCAAAATACCAGGGGATTGCATTGGAATATAAAGGGTGAAAAATTTTTCGAATTACATGTGAAATTTGAAGAATTATATACGAATCTATTGCTTAAGGTTGATGAAGTGGCTGAACGGATACTTACACTTGGGGCTGTACCGCTCCATACTTTTGAGGACTATAAAAAATCGGCTCAAATTGCTGGTTTAAAAGATGTTTCTGATGGAAAGGATGGTGTTAAAAGTATTTTAAAATCCTTTGAGATCTTAATTGTAAAACAACGCATCATTCTTGCATTAGCGGCTGATGCCGGCGACGAAGGAACTAATGCGCTCATGAGTGATTATATTCGGGAACAGGAAAAAATGGTATGGATGTATTCCGCTTACCTCAATAAATAGTCAACCAAAGAAAGAATTTTCAGAGGATGGCTTTTCAGAGGATATAATATTGTAACAGGGTAATAATTTTATTTAGGGCAATTGTGGAATTGTATAAGATAAGTATTGTATTTGGTGGTTGTATTATTGGCAAAATAAGTCAATAACAATCAGATAATTTAGCAGTAATTATATGAAATATCCTTCTTCTAATTTTATCAATATAAAATTAGAAGAAGGATATTCTATATGCGGAAATTATATCTCTTCTGATTTATTTAGAGTTGTTGCTATCGCTTTCAATTCTTCTTTAGTTGCCGGAATAAATTCCAGATCCTTCTCTCTAGTGAACGATGTTGTGGATTTCTTTAAACAATAATAAAATTGCCCGTCCACATTCTTAATTCCAAACACTGTGATAGGTTCATCTTTTAAAACATTTTTAAACTGCACGGAAGTATAAGAACGTTTTCCCCGCATTACCGAATTATAATTATCGAAAACTATTGTCAGATCAACATCTTCATCAGTTCCTAAAGAAACTGTGTAATTAATTTTAGGTTCTTCTATCTCAATAAAGCGGTCGCAATTGATCCACCCTAATTTTGCCGAATATAATAGTGCATAAGATATGACGGAAGCATTTGAAGTTGAGGAAAAGGTATCGGGCTCAAATTTAATTCCATCTATAACATTTCTATTTTGGCCTATAACAGGCTCATCATTGTAAAAAGTGCCGTTAAACCATCTGTCGTTTACCCTCTTTTTTTTTGTTTTTTGATTATAAGTATCTTTAGCACTTACACCAAATAAGAACTCACCATCGTCAAGAGTAAAAACAATTGGCAAAACAATTTTCACATCCACCGCTACATCATTTTCAAAACCGCAGTTCCATTTTGGCATTTTATTAAGCATTTCAATCACTGCTTCATCACATCCGTAACCAAGGCTATTTTCGAGTTGAATATTTCTAATTGTACCTGAATCCGTAACAATAAAAGATGCTGATATCTGCCCTTGAACTTGTGCATCCCTTGCTTTATCGGGATATTTAAGTTGTGTATTCAGCCAAATACGCATATCAATATTTCCCCCGTCAAATTCAGGCATTTTATCGCAACTTGTATAAATCGTGTTGGTTGGATCTCCGTAATAAATAATATTATTCACAGCATAAATAACAGGGTCAGGAGAATTTGAATATTGTAGTTCCCAAATAATATCTCCGTCAGGATCTGCTTTTCCATCAAAGATCGACATGTTTTCAGAAGCAGTATTTCCAGCAAATTCAATGGCTAATTGTTTACCCGGCGCGACATTACAGGGCAAACCACCTGCAAATGCTTCCAAAAAGATCATTCCTCCCGATTCCAATAATGCTTCAGGTGTATTACAACTTAATTTAGAGAGTAAAATATCCTCCATTTTGTAATATTCCTTTACCCGAAAATCTATTTCCCCTATCGCAGGCATTCCTGACGATTCATAAACAAATGCATTTTCTGGAATAATAATTCTTGTTCCCTGTTGGGCCAAAATTTCAGTGGAGGCATTGCATTCGAATCTGAATATTTCGGTTTTTTTTTCGAATACGTTGTAAATCTCCTCCAAGCCTGTGAATTGTTGATCTATTGGGCTAGGTGCTTCTTTATATATCTCTCGCGGAATAGTATCATACACTTCAGTTCGAACGTGTTCAGGAACAATGAAACTTTTGGAGCCATCATTTATCGTATCAACTATTAGTTGTTGTGACACCTCTGGCATTTGAGTCAGAATTGGTTCTTTTTGAATTTGTGTGTGGTTTGTCTTAGTGGAATCTGAACATCCACAAACTAAAATAAATGCGAGGATAAGAATAAGTATGGATCTCATAAAGTGGTATTTACAAGTGGAGATTCGCCAAAAGCGGAATTTCCATACTTAAACGAAAAATAATTGTCATCCTGTATACAAGAACAAAACCCTGTCAGTTGTTAAACCGAACAGGGCTTGTCATTCAAGTATGAAAAGAATCAATTCAGAGCCTGTTCGTGATTCGGCTTCTCCAAAATACGCATAGCACAATCCAAAATAGCTGTATTCTCAAGGCGCACAACGCCACCACCGACCCCTTTCTCAAAATGCACATCTGCAATTTTGCCCGGTGCCTCAAAATGTTCAGCGCCAAAGTAGTTTCTTACTGAATCCACTTCAAGATGGAGCTCCTGCGCAATCCGCTCCATACTGCCGTGTGGCAGTGTATCCTTGATGTGCCGTAATTCCTCAAATGTAATCACCATAGTTTTAGTATTTTAGTTAAACAATGTAGTTAGGTATGACGATACGATTTTAGCCAACTTTTGCCATTTTACCAAATATTTTCTCAACTTTATTTTTGCACAATTTGTCCATTTTAATCGGAATGCCGTAACCACGCCATTTACAGTTATCATTTGACCTTAACCGGCTGAAAAATTATTATTATTATTACGACAATAATTTGAAATAAACTTTACGTTATTTATAACAACTTAATTTCACATACCCAAAACCTCCTAACCACTATGCGGTCTGCTGCAACCCTTCTGAGTATATTTATACTCGGCCTGATCTCTTGTAATACTGATAAGAATCTTATCACCATTAATGAAAAGAATTTTGATGAGGAAGTATCCCTTACTCAAAACCTGGAATTTACTCTGAATCAGCACCTATTTAACGATAGCCTTTTTAATCGCTGGGTGGATGATGAACTACTTTCCATCCAGCCAAATGTATCTGGTAAATTTAAGATAATTTCCAGCGATAAGATTCTCTTTTCGCCCACCAATGGATTTGCAGAAAGTGAAATATTTACGGCAAATCTTTCAGAAAATGTTCATAATTATACAGATATACACCTGGCAGTAAAAAATGACCCTTTTCAATTTCATACACCTCTTCTCGATTTGAATAGAGTGAATATTTATTGGATAAAGGAAGATGCATCGAATGAAATTGTATTACACGCCGACCTTGATTTTAATGCTACCGTTAATTCAGAAGAATTAAATAAATATTTAAAGGTATCACAAAATTCGGAGCAGAAAACGGTAAAAATTGTTACCACTTCTAATGCAAAATCCGTTTCCATTGCAGTACATAATATGGATCCTAAAGAACAAAACAGGACATTGGAGTTTTCTATTTCTAAAGGAATCGGTTCACCAGGAAGTATATATAAAAATGAAAAGGATATAAAACTAAATATTGAAATACCTTTTATTGAGAACCTCGAGATAAAAGATATGATAGCTGAGCATACGGGAGTTACAGGAACTGTAAGAGTTATTACAAATCAGCAAATTGGAAATTCAAATTTAAATATTTTAGTCACTGTAAATCCTCCCCTATCTATTGAAATAGAAAAAACACTTAACGGCCTATTAATTAAAAGCGATGATTTTAATGCAGCTCAAAGTTATACTGTAACTCTCTCTGAGAGCCTATTTGGAGTTGCCGGAGGAAAAATGATAGACGCCTATTCTCAATCCATAACCTTTGGTGAATTGGAACCTAAAATTCAATTTACACATAACAAAGGGATGTACTTGGGTAAAAAAGGGAATAAGAATATTTCCGTTCAGATAATTAATGTGCCAAAGGTGAAAGTAGAAGTACTTAAAGTTTACGAAAATAATATACTCGGTTTTATGCGTGATGGTTTTCGTTACAGATGGTATGATGAATACAATGAGAATGAAAATTATTGGGATTATTTTGATTATGAAGATGTAAATATTGAATTATATGGAAATGTGATATTCGAAAAAGAATATGAAACTAATAAACTGGAAAAATATAATGCAGCCCGAATCTTACATGTTGATGTACTGGATAATCTCGAAAGGTTCGATGGATTTTATGTTGTTCGTGTTTCTTCTGAAGAAAAAAGATGGCTCACTGATGCACAAATAGTATCACTTTCTGATATAGGACTAATTTCAAAGGCAACTGAAGATGAATTAGTGGTATTTGCAAATTCAATTCAAAGCGCAACTCCGCTTAGTGGAATAAAAGTATCATTTGTAAGCTCAAACAATCAAAAATTATATACTGCAACAACTGATAAGAACGGTGTTGCAAAATTTACAGGAATTAAGAAGAACCTTCCCGATTTTGATGTGAATTTAATTACCGCTGAAAATGGAAGTGATTTTAACTTCCTGCCATTCAGACAAACTGAGGTTTCCACTTCCCGGTTTGAAGTTGGTGGCAAACGCCTCAACGACAGCGACATGGATGCCTTTTTATATGTGCAGCGAGATATGTACCGCCCCGGTGAAACCATGCATATTGCCGGTGTAATCCGCACGTACGATTGGGAGATATTGCCTAGAGTACCGGTAAAATTGCGCATTGTATCGCCTTCCGGTAAAGAATTTAAAAGTGTGAAAAAAACCTTGGATGATCAGGGAGGATTTGAGGCTTCTATTGATATTCCGAAGGCTGCCGTTACAGGCACATATACAGCAGAACTCTACTCTTCTAACGATGTTTTACTAAATTCAGAATACATAAGTGTAGAGGAATTTATGCCGGACAGGATTCGTGTAGATGCGAGTCTTCAAAAAAAAGAATTTTATCCCGGTGATGCTGTAACAACAAAGATCATCGCAAATAATTTATACGGAACACCTGCAGCAAACCGAAACTGGGAAGCAGAAATGAATCTGAATAAATTCTATTTTTCATCAAAAAAATATCCAAACTATAATTTTAGTATTAATGGTGCAGATAGTTATATTCCCACCAAAACAACAGAGGGTACAACGGATGAAAATGGAAATGCTAATGCTGAATTTGTTTTACCGGAAGAATATAAAAATATGGGTCTCTTGAACGGCAGGATCATGACAACCGTATTTGATGAGTCGGGAAGACCTGTTTATAATGTGCAGGACTTTAAAGTAATTACTCAGAACACCTTATTTGGTATCGGAGATTTCGATTATTATATGAAAACCCGTTCAACAATCAAGATACCGTTTATTGCGGTAGATAAAGATGATAAACTCATAAATGGTGTTCCTGCTAAAGTAGAAATAATTAAACATGAATATGAAACAGTTATTGAGCGAAGTGGAACGTATTATAAATACAGATCGAACAAAGTAGAAAAATTATTATCATCGCATAATTTAACTGTTACAGGAACGGCAACTTCAATAAGTTATACACCCGAATTAAGTGGCCAATATGAAGTTCGCATAAAATCACCTAATGCTCCAACCTATGTAAGTCAGTATTTTTATGCCTATGGTTGGGGGAATACCCAAAGCAATTCCTTTGAGGTTAATACCGAAGGTAATATTAATATTGTTGCGGATAAGGAAAAGTATAATGTGGGAGAAGATGCCAATATTATTTTTACTGCTCCATTTAATGGGAAATTATTGGTTACAATAGAAAGAAATAAAGTGTATGAATATTATTATCTCGATACAGATAAAAAATCAGCCTCACTAAAACTGAGGATAAATAATACACATCTTCCAAATATTTATATCACGGCAACATTATTCAGACCTGCAGATAATAGTGAATTACCATTAACAGTAGCACATGGAATCACCAATTTAAAGGTGGAGAATCCTAGCAAAAAATTACCGGTAACGGTTACACATGAAAAAAATTCACGTTCAAATAAAAAACAAACAATCAGCATTAAAACTGCCCCAAATGCCGAATTAACGGTAGCAGTTGTAGATGAAGGTATTTTACAAATTAAAAATTTCCAAACCCCGGACCCTTATAATTGGTTTTATCAGGCGCATGCACTAAGTGTGTTGAGTTACGATCTTTATGCCTATTTATATCCTGAAATATATTTAAAAAAATTACTCAGTGGTGGAGATGGTTATGATCTGGAGGGCAGATTAAATCCCATGACGGCAAATCGCGTAAAACTTGTATCTTATTGGAGCGGAATCATTAAATCAGATGCTAATGGAAAAGCCAAATTCGACATAAATATTCCTCAATTCTCCGGCGACCTGCGGGTGATGGTGGCAGCATTTAAAAATGATATGTTTGGTAATAGTGAGACTCACATGAAGGTTGCAGATCCCATTGTTGTAACCACCTCCCTACCTAGGTTTTTAAGTCCTGGAGATACAATTACGGTACCCGTTACTTTAGCTAACACCACAGGAAAAAATACAAGCGGAGATATAAATATTACTGTGGAAGGTCCTTTAAAAATTGCTGGTTCTACATCGCAAAATTTCAGTGCTAATGCAAATAAAGAATCGCGGGCAGAATTTAAAATTGTTGCCATCAATCAAACAGGAAATGCCAAAGTAAAAGTAGTGGTAAGCGCAATGAATGAAAAGTTTACAGAAGAAATTGAGATCCCGGTACGACCACCTGCTTCCTTACAAAAATACAATGGTGCGGGTTTCGTGGATGCGGGTATAACTTCCACAATCGACATTTCCAATAATCTGGAACCACAAAGTGCAAAAGCTAAATTGGTATTAAGCACCTCTCCTCTCGTACAATTTGCCGACGACCTGGATTATCTGATCAATTATCCGCATGGTTGTGTTGAACAAATAACTTCTTCAGTTTTTCCGCAGATATATTATTCTGATCTGATTAAAACGATTTACGGAAAGGAAAATAAAGACCTCAATCCATCATATAATGTTCAGGAAGGAATTCGCATACTCGAAAGTATGCAAATGTATAACGGTGCATTGATGTATTGGCCGGGAGGAGGTTATGAAAGCTGGTGGGGAACAATTTATGCAACACATTTTATGATGGAAGCAAAAAAAGCAGGATTTGATGTGGATGAAAAGGTGTTGAATAAATCATATGGATACATGAAGAATATGTTGAAACAAAAGAAAACTTTCGTGTATTATTATAATTCAACTCTGAGTAAAGAAATGGCCTCAAAAGAAGTATTTTATTCTATGTATGTACTTGCATTGGCAGGAAAGGCAGAAATTTCTACTATGAATTATTACAAGGCAAATTTAAGTGTGGTTCCTCTGGATGGAAAATATTTACTTGCAATGTCGTACCTGG
>JAYSYX010000383.1:0-7165 GCA_043727235.1 Bacteroidota bacterium | reverse complement strand
TAGTAGAGACGCAATGCATTGCGTCTCTACTAATAATAAATTTACAGCTACACCAACACTTCATCATTCATATACTTCCCAATTGCATTATCGTATAATTCTTTGAAAGTATTTATACTCCCATAATTTTCGCCGTCCACAGAAATTTTTCCGTCGGTTACCCGGCCTAAAACATTTACTGGAACTCCAAATTCTTTACAAATATTTTCTATTACAAAAACTTTTTCACTTGAGGTTGAAACTACTACTCTGCTTTGACCTTCGCCAAACAGGTATGCATCTTTTCTTATCGAATGATCAGTTTCTACTTCAAATCCCAGCAGATTTACAATAGCACTTTCCAATAAAGTAATAAATAATCCGCCTTCACTTACATCATGTGCAGAATAGATCAGCTGATTGCGAATAAGTTCTTTTATAGATTGTTGTAAATTGTATTCCTCATTCAAATTAAAATAAGGAGCGGGAGAAAATTTAATATTGTGTTCCTCTTTTAGATATTCACTGCAAGCTATGTCATCAGTAGTTTTTCCAATTACTAATATAACATTACCCATATTAATAAAATCAAGGGTCATTTGATTTTTAAAATCTTCAATCACGCCAACCATACCAATTGTTGGCGTTGGATAAACCGGACCTTCCTCACTTTGATTATAAAAGGAAACATTTCCCCCTGTAACAGGAGTATCAAATTTGCGACAAGCTTCACCCATTCCTTTTATCGCATTTGCAAACTGCCAATACACTTCAGGGTTATAGGGATTTCCGAAATTGAGACAATTGGTAATTGCAGCCGGTTCTGCTCCGCTCACTACTATATTCCTTGCTGCCTCACTCACGGCTATCATGGTTCCGATGTATGGATCCGCATAAACATATCTGGCATTACAATCGGTGGTAACAGCAAGACCTTTATTTTTTCCTATGATACGAACCAAGGTTGCATCACTTTTTAAATTAGTAGAGGTATTCTTTAGTCCTACCATGGAATCGTACTGAACAGTAATCCATCTTTTATTTGCAATATTCGGATTGGATGTTAATTTTTTTGCAACGGAAATTAAATCCTTTGGTATATTAATTTCAGATGCATCAAATTTTTTGATCTCCTTTAAATATTCCGGTTCTTTTGTTTCTCTTTTATAAATTGGAGCACCTCCGCCTAAAACCAAACTTTCCGCAGGCACTTCAGCGATCAATTCATTATGCATATAAAATTGCAACATTTCACCCTCAATCACTTCCCCTATTATTTCACAGTGCAGATCCCATTTATCAAAAACAGCTTCCACTTCATTTTCTCTGCCTTTGTGAACAACAACCAACATACGCTCCTGACTTTCACTCAACAAAATTTCCCAACCCTTCATATTTTTCTGACGGGTAGGAACTTTATCGAGGTTGATCTTCATTCCATGTTTTCCTTTGGCACTCATTTCGGATGTCGAGCAGGTAATTCCGGCAGCACCCATGTCCTGCATTCCGACAATTGCACCGGTTTTTATTGCTTCCAAGGTTGCTTCAAGCAATAATTTTTCCTGAAAAGGATCGCCAACCTGCACAGAAGGCAGGTCTTCATGACTTTCATCGTGCAGATCACCACTTGCGAAACTGGCACCATGAATTCCATCCTTTCCGGTTGCACTACCAACTATATAAACGGGATTACCTGCGCCTTCTGAAATTGCCGAAACTGTTTCTCCTACCTTAACAATTCCCACACTCATGGCATTTACCAGGATATTGGTATTGTAACAATCTTCAAAATACACCTCACCACCAACAGTTGGAACTCCAAAACAATTTCCGTAATCGCCAATTCCCTTCACTACCCCTTTTAACAGATGTTGAGTTTTTTTATTTTTAATATTTCCGAAACGCAATGAGTTTAATGAACAAATAGGTCGTGCACCCATTGTGAAAATATCGCGGTGAATTCCGCCTACACCCGTTGCAGCGCCTTGATATGGCTCGATTGCAGAAGGATGGTTATGACTTTCAATTTTAAATGCACATGCCAGTCCATCACCTATATCAATAAGTCCCGCATTCTCTTCTCCGGCTTCCACCAACATTTTTTTCCCGCTTCGCGGCAAAGTTTTAAGTAGCGTAATGGAGTTTTTATAACTGCAGTGTTCACTCCACATTACACTGTAAATGCTGAGTTCAGTGAAATTTGGAGTGCGTCCAAGTATTTCCTTTATTTTTTCAAATTCTTCCGGTAAAATGCCTAGTTGTTTGGCCTGTTCTAATGTTGCGAGTTGTTCCGACATGCTTGTAATTGAGATACAAATGTAAGTTGGAAAGGGGAAAAAGCAGCGAACAATTAGTATATAATTGTGAATAAATGATTAGTCTACTAATTAAAACATGTATTTCACATGTAAAATTGAGTGTTTCGCATAAAAGTCATTTATCAGCTATTGAAGATGCAGTAAATTTGAGTATTCTAAGTCGCATGGACCTCAAATTCAAAAAACTAACATTGTATTCTGCCTCAGCCTTGACTTTTTTACTATTAGGAGAAAGTGGAAAAACTCAGGTTGTTTATAAAAATATTGACCCGGACATTGATATTGATGATCTAAACACTTTTGGTTTGGATTTTAATGATGATGGAATAATTGATTTGGAAATAGCCGTAAATACCTTTATTGATGGGCATTATGATACAACGAGTTATGGTGATTATGAATTTGATAAAACCTACAGCAGAAATCAATTTTCACTTAACAATTTTGATGCAGTCGTTAATAATCCATTGCATGCCGCTCAATTTGGTGCGGCACCATTAAGTGAAGGAATTGAGATCGGACCTGCAAGCGATTGGAATGTTTCCGATTCGATCGATCTTGTGAATTTCAGATCAGAATTTAATAATTTTGAATTCGACTATTCAGATTGGTTGTCCGAAGATAATTATTTAGGAATTCGATTCTTAATTGATGGCAATTATCATTATGGTTGGATAAGATTAAGTTTTAGCAATAACGATTCAGAACAACCAAACAGACATCATTTATTTATTCACGATTATGCGTATGAAACTAGTCCCAATATTCCAATTGTAATTGATAAACCCTCGGCATCAATGGCAAAAAATTTAGTGTTATTTGATGCCGGAGAGACTAATACTGCAAGTGATCTTAAATTAACATTTACAAAAGCAAATGATGAATTAAAAGTGAGTGAATACAAAGTATTTTTATATAATTATTATGAAGAGGAAACACCCACTATAGTGGAATTAGAAAATTACACAAATTTATATTCCATATCGGTTTTACCAAATGGGTCTGATCAAACAGTTCACTTCAACAACAGTGATTTCGACATTAGTGGAAATACTATTACAAATGATCTTACCTACAAAGCTATTATCCTTTCTGTGGCCGACGGGATAATTGTTCAGTCCAGCGATATCTCTCTTGTCTCAAATAGCATATCCATTGAACAATATTACGCTCCCGAAGTGGATTTCCTGACATTATCTCAAACTGATACTACATGCAATTTATCAGACTTTGAGGTTAGCTTTACAACTGATGATGATGATACAGGTATAGGGGAATTCAGGGTATTTATAACAAATACAAATTACTACGGCTCCATAAAAGATCTAAGTGCTGATTATTATCTTACAGTATATCCTAATCCTGAACATACCTATAATATTCAAATTCCAAATGACCTAAAAATTCATGAGGATATAGTTCCTATTTTATTTGAAAATTATGAGGCAAGAGTAATGACCATGCCTGATAATGAATATACAAGTTTTGCAAGAATTACCGAGAGTTACGGTACTAATTTGGTTTGCACAGAGATTGAAATGAATCCAATTGCTGTTGACGATAGAAACAATGGCAGCTCTGATGATATCAGGGTAATTTTTAATGGATATTCGCCTGATGACCTGATCGACTACTATAAGGTTGCAGTTGTAAAAAAATCCTCATTAGCCAAATTTACTATTGAAAAGGCAAAAAGTCTTACGGGAACATCATATGAAAAAGTTTTAACAGGACAAAATAATTATGATTTCCATTTGAAAAAATTTTTAAAAGATTCCGACTACGACCTTATAGTTCCAGGAATTGATTATGTTGTAGTAATTTGTTTAGTTGGTGACTACAATGGTGTGACTATTTCCGAGCCTTCCACTACAGTTAGATTGGACAACTTCGACCGGACAAGTATGATATTTAATAATAACTTCTTATATATTACCGAAGGCGTGTATGAAAAATCGCAACTAAATATTTATAATGTTTTGGGCCAAGCCGTGATACAGCAGGATATATTATATGGAGAGCTTGCAATAGATCTTAATTTCTTAAAAAAAGGAGTTTATTTTGTAAGTTTAGATAATCCAATAGACCGCAAAATATTAACAATAGAAATTACTAATTAAATGAACTTTAAATAAAAGTGTATCCTATTTACCGGAAAACCGATTTTCGGATGATTCGTTGGATCTTTTCACAACCGAATTTGCATTGCTCCCAGATTATCAGACTTATACCGGAGAATTTCCTATGGGTTAAATATAAATATTTTTTTAGACGCATCAACTTTTTTTTTTACAGTAATGGCATGGAACTGGCCCATGCGGGCTACTAACCCCTAATTTATAAAAAATAATACCGGTATCCTAAAAATCCCTTTCCATTCCGTTACCTTTGGTTTGTGCTTAGCAACCTCATCATACCATTCTGGATAATCCTTTTTTTATTTCTCATTTACAAATGGAAATTTTTTAACATTTATGGAATAACAAAACAAGTATTAATAGCTGCGTTTCTGTTCCGGATCGTTTTGGGTTGCAGCAACTATTTTATCTGGCAAAATGTAATTGGTCATGGGGATAGTTTGCGTTATTTCAACGATAGCAAATTAGTATATGCAACTCTCCCGGAACATCCAGGCGATTTTTTGAGATTGGTTTTCGGGTATTATAAAACAATCCTTCCGGAGGATCTGCAACATTATGTTGCTGAGGGCTCCATCGCACAATCTGTGCCCGAATATCATATGGTGCGTATAAATGCACTGCTAAATATTTTTTCTTTCGGCAATCCTTATGGCAATATTATTCTGCTGTCCTTTGTTTATTTCGCTGGATTAATAACTCTTCTTAAAACATTATTAAAATTCAAACTGATCACCAATTTTTCAAAATTACAACAGTTCATTATTTTCTTCATACCCTCCGTAGTTTTCTGGAGTAGTGGCTTGCTTAAAGAGGGACCCACATTATTGCTGCTTTGTATTATCATAGTGCAATGTTTGCACCTTGAAAAACAATTTGAATTTAAACGTATATTGTATTTGTTTTTTGCACTTTTCTTTTTATTGCTGATAAGAGATTATTTACTTGCACTTATAATTCCAAATTTATTTATCTGGTATTTTGCTAAAAGGACACCTCAAACTGCATATAGAGTTTTTATAGTATGCACAGCCTCCGCCATTACCATTTTATTTGCGGTCGCCTGGCTGCAACCTCAACTCAATATTGTGCTTTGGTTGAAAAGTGAACAGAATTATTTCCTTATGGCCCCTGATGATCCGGATTATCAATTTAAAGCCTTAAATGGACAGATCTGGGATATCTTCACAAAAATTCCCTACGCGATCAATAATGTATTATTCAGACCAAATATTTTTCACAGCAACGACAGTTTCCGTATTTACCAATCGATAGAATTAATTTTTGCCTGGTTATTTCTGATCTATGCAATTCAAAAAAGAAGGCATCCATTTAACTTCAGTCCCACACTTTTATTTATGTTGTATTTCGCTATAGAGCTGCTTTTTGTGTATGGTTTAATCACCGTTGACGCAGATACCCTTTCACGGTATAGAAGCATACCACTGTTTTTGGTAATCTTGGTGGCATTAATTGCCTTAGAAGGTCAGAAACGAATAAAAGAAAACCAAAGCTCATAAGTGAGACTATACCCTTATTTAGGTATTATTCTTAATTTGTAGGTCTAACTGCTAAAATTAAGTCCTCAGCCTGTATTTTTGCCGTTGTTTAGAATAAATCTAAATAATGAAGCAAGCGCTACTCATCCCATTTTTCGTTTTTTGCACAACATTCCATCTTTTTTCACAAGAGGAGAAGAAGGTTGATCTATTTGACAAGCTTGAATTGCATTGTTATGGTGAGCTCACTTATAATGTTTTTGATTGGGAGACTTATCCAGACAAGCGTAACAATTTCGACTTAAACAGAGTAACCTTTGCTCCAGAATATACATTCAGTGAAAAATTAAAGCTAGAAATGGAGATTGAATTTGAACATGGTGGTACCGGTGCAACTATGGAATTCGACAGGTTTGAAGAATTCGGAGAATTTGAAATGGAAATCGAAAAGGGCGGAGAAGTGCTAATTGAAGAATTAGAAATTTCATTTCAAGCCAAAAAATGGTTGGAAATTAAAGCAGGTAGAATTCATGTCCCGTTTGGATATTTAGCTACTACTGATGAACCATTGGATTACATGACCAGTACTTATAATAATGTGGAAGAAACTTTAATTCCTACTACCTGGTATGAATTCGGAATGGCAGTTACAACTACGTACAAAAAATTAACTGCAGAAATAGCACTTATAAATGCTCTGGATAATTCTGCTTTCAGCAGTGCCAACTGGATAAAACGCGGAAATCAAATGCGGTTCGAAACAGTGAACGCTGATGCTTTCGCTTTATCGGCAAGAATTGATTATACTATTTTAGAGGAATCATCCATTGGAATTAGTACCTATTTCGGAAACAGCACACCTAATCGCCCAAAACCTGATATAACCGCAGATGCATTCGTTAATTTATTTGATGCGCATTTACATTTATTACCTGGCAATTTTACCTTTAATGCAAATATTTTATATGGTACATTACAAAATGCAGATATTGTAACTTCTGCAAACAGAAATCTTTCCAATAACCTCAATGTTAAAAGAACTCCTGTTGCAAGTGCAGCATTCGGATATTTTGTTGAAGGGGGATTTGATGTATTTTCCCTATGTAAAGAAACGAATTCAAAACTCGATGTATTTTGTGGTTATTATTATTACGATTCCATGTATGAAACTACCGGCGAAGTTTTTAATAATCCCCGTTGGGAACGCAAGGAAATAAGAACAGGATTAAAT
>JAYSYX010000382.1:0-2830 GCA_043727235.1 Bacteroidota bacterium | reverse complement strand
ACCGCTTTGGTTGATGGTTGTGCCTCCACTTTTAACACATCCTTCCTCATTTTGTATATAAAAATATAGGCAGCAACCGAATTGTAACATCTGATCCTATAAATGTGATTTATTACTCCGATGATGGAATCAATTTTGTTAAAGATTCGATTGAAATAAATGATCTGATTGGAGGACAATATAAGATTTATTTAAAACATGAAAGTGGCTGTCGAGATACTGTAGATTTTGAAATTAAATCATTTCCGGCGCCTGAATTTGATAATATAATTATTAAAGCTGCCTCCTGCGGAATAAATGATGGAGAAATAAGAGCAATTACAACTGATCTGGATGATCAAATATTCCTAAATGGAAACACTAGTCCCAACAACATCTTTTCACTCCTGGGACAGGGCAGTTATTATCTTGAGATTAAAAACAGCTACGGTTGTATTATCGATTCCACAGTTTTCCTTCCGGGTAAAAACTTGCCCGTTTTAAACTCTTTGATCATTAAAGATGCACACTGCAATGAGAATAATGGTAGTATTGAGATCTTTAGTGCCGGTCCAAATGACAAGTATAGTCTGGATGCAATTTCTTTTCAAAATTCAAATGAGTTTTCAGGTTTAGCCGCTGGGAATTATAATTTTTATATACAAAATGAGGAAGGATGTGTTAAAAGTGGAGGCACAACCATCAACCAAAGCGGTCTTCCGAACATAGACAGCCTAGTCACAACAGACGAAAGTTGTTCAGGACAAAACGGTGCAGTTAGCATTTACACAAGTGGTAATCCTGTCTTAAGCTACACCCTTAATGATGAATTTAATTCCACTCTGTCTAACTTCGAGAATCTGAAAAGCGGCATTTATACAGTTTCTATAATTGACACATTTGAATGTCAGCAATTCGCCTATTTCACTTTGCAAAACATTGGCGAAATAAAAGAACTAAATACAATCAATATCAAAAAAGGAAATTGTTTAAATCCTTTAGCTACTTTAGCATTACCACATAATGGTGAAGACACCTATTCCATTGCAGGCATTTCTGCATCCTCTGACGGAATCTATTTATTAGAACCGGGCACTTATACACTTCACATCGAAAATGAAATATGTAGTAAGGATACTGCCATTATTATTCCGAAAGGTCTTTGCGAACCATTTATCCCAAATGTCTTCTCGCCAAATGACGATGGTATCAATGATATCTTCCGTGCAGAAGGCAGTGGCTTTGAAGTCCTTAATTTCCGGGTATTTAACCGCTGGGGAGGTGTTGTATTCTCGGAAAGTAATACAAATAATGGGTGGAATGGAAAATACAAAGGAAGTCAGGCTGATGTCGGAGTTTATACTTATTTTCTGGAGATACAATATGGGGATGTCAGAAAAGTATTGAAAGGGAGTGTAACGCTTGTCAGGTAATTAGCAATGGACAATTGACGCTGTTATTAAAAATGTTGGATTTTGAATGTTGAGTGTTGAATGACGCGAAGATGAAGCAGATTTCTAATAACGTCATATGGACATCCACTAAAACTTTACCAAATGGTGAAAAAATACCCACTTATGGAAAGTACGTGAGCAGGGATGGAAAAACAATATTTTACATTGGTATTATCACACTTATTCTATTCGGGGGGATCAAATTATTTGTATTAAGTTGGAATTATTAAATTATAATTTTTTAATATTTGTCAAAATAAACACCAACCCAATAATTAATCTGAAATAAATAGCAACAATTTTTATAAATAGTTTACATTTGTCAAATGAACACAACAAAAGGATTCGGCTTTTTTTATTTTTATTTTTACTTTAAGAGTAGACCGGGATCGCTTTTGCTATAATTAAGATATAATAATTAATACAAAACATAAGAATCCCGGTCAAAAGCCGGGATTTTTCATTTTAATGAAATGGGGAATCTAAATACAGTAAAAAAAGCAGCGGTCAAAAAAATTTCTATCCAGGGATATGAAGGTAGTTTCCATGAGGAGGCAGCCCGAAAATTTTATGGAGATAAAGTTCAGATCATCGCTTGCGATACTTTCAGGGAGGTCGTTCAAATTGCCGCAAATGAACCAAATGCAGATGGCGCAGTGATGGCCATCGAAAATTCTATTGTTGGCAGTATTTTACCCAATTACAACTTATTGCAGGAAAGTGACCTGATCGTACAAGGTGAAATATATCTGAATATCAGTCAAAACCTTTTGGTTTATCCGGGAGTAAAACTCGAGGATATCAGAGAGGTGCGTTCCCATCATATGGCCATCAGACAGTGCCGTGATTTTTTATTGCAACACGACTGGAAAGTTATTGAAACGGAAGACACTGCACTAAGCGCGAAACAAATCCGGCAACATCATAGTAAACACATAGCGGCTATCGCTTCCAAACTGGCTGCTAATCTATATGGCCTCGATATCCTGGTGCATGATATACATACTATGAAGAATAATTATACTCGATTCCTGGTCCTTGAAAGAACCGGTCAATCCATACCCGTCATTGATGCTAATAAAGCATCTGTCAATTTCAGCACCAATCATTCAAGGGGAAGCCTGGCGAAAGTACTTACTATCATAGCGGAGGGTGGAATTAATCTTAGTAAACTTCAAAGTTTCCCCATACCGGGGAGTGACTGGTTGTATTCCTTTCACGTGGATATGGAATTTGAGTCCCGGGAACAGTTTGAAAGAGTAATTAATGATATTGAACCCTGGACAAAGCAGTTAAGGATATATGGGGTATATAAAAAAGGAATAACGATCTAATCTATTTATAAATGAACTTAAAAACAGAAATGAAAGTAGCTGAAAGATTGAACGATGTTGGGG
>JAYSYX010000381.1:0-7201 GCA_043727235.1 Bacteroidota bacterium | reverse complement strand
CAGGTAATAATCCTGCATCCAGTAAATGTTTTGCCTGCAATTTATAATCAGTACCAAGCCAGTTTTTAGTAAATCTAATTGCCAATCCGGTTTCCAGTGCATTTATTTTAGGTTCACCTAATGTTTTCCTGAGCAGGAGCAAACAAACTGATTCTGAATACATATTTGTATATTCCTGATCTATTACGGTGTGTATAGAATTTGTCTCAAAATCAATATTTGCCTGTTCAGGATTATTCTGCATCAGTGTTTTTATCTCAGGTGAAGGATAGATATGGTATTTTATATGTTCGCTAAAATCAATACCGGTATATGATTCAAGATCTTCAATATCCGAAGCGGTTTTTAATTCAATAGCGTTGATCTTATCCAATTTAATATCAGGGCTATGTGTGTAAAATTGTATCTTCTGATTTTCTTTGATCTTTACACCTTCATAACTAAAATCCCAATGCAGTTTTTTATCGATAGACCATAAGGTAGTTATTTCTTCTGAAAAATTACCCATTACTACCCTGTTATCCTTTTCATATATCTGATAACCCCAACTATCCCAAAAAAAATATCCCCAGCTTTCTGTAAATTGATCTTTAACGTATTCTATCAGATTATCTTCGGAATTTGCAGCCAGCAGGGTTAAAGGTAATTGAGGATTGAACAGGTTTGGATATAGCGAGATCTTAATAATACCTGATTCGTCGGTATATTCCTTATTATCAAATATAAATCCTGTTTCTGTAAAATTTACAGGCATGTTTTCATCAAGTCGTTTTATCAATAAATTGTTTTGAGTTCCAATAATATATAAAGGAAAATTGGTAAGGTCCGATTCAGTTACTTCATCATCCCGTTTTACCAATATTTTAACACGATCACTAATTTGGTCCATTACTGCAATTCCTGCTTTTATTGCCTCTGCCAGCATAACATCTTCCTTACCATAAATTAAACAAATAGAATCTTGTTGCCTGAAAGTATCCATCAAAACTGATCTTTTCGGCCAGTTCAACTTTGCCTTGTTCTCATCAATTGAAGTTGCACTGCAGGAAAGAAGCAATGCAGAAAAAAGGAAATATAAAATTTTCATTTTAGTAATAATTATTTGCCTGGATTATGTGATCAGATGATAAACCCTATGCAAATATAAGATGATTTTGACAGGAGGTAAAGGTGTCAGTTAAACTACCGTAGACTCACCTGTTTAGCCATAAGCGGAAATCAGAAGACCTTTCTACGCTTACAATCGTTTCCTTTTCAATTGGTGGTTCCAGTTCCACTTTTACACGGGATTTGGAATAACTGTGCATATTTTTTATACTTAGATAGGAGATGATGAACTGTCGATTTATTCTGAAAAAATTTTCAGGATCCAGTAAAGTTTCTAATTTATCGAGTGAATTATCAAATATATAATTTTTACCATCCTTAGCTACAAGAAATGTAAGTTTTTGTTCGGAGAAAAAATATGCGATCTGATCAATATTCAGTGATTTTAATTTTTGTCCTGAAGTGACAAGAAAACGATTTTGATATGCATTTTTTTGTGTATTAAATTGTTCAACAAGTAGTTTTATATCAATTGCACCGGAACTGCGGAATTGTTTAAATTTATTCAACGCGTTAAATAATTCTGATTTGTCTATGGGTTTAAGAAGATAATCTATGCTGTTCAATTTAAAGGCTCTTACAGCGTATTGATCGTATGCGGTAGTGAAGATCACCGGAGTAGGAATTTCTATTTGTTCAAAAATGCTGAAACTTATATCGTCCGCAAGATGAATATCAACAAATAACAGATCAACTTTATTATTTGATAACCATTTTACAGAGGCCTCTACGGAATCCAGTTTGATGATGACCTTTAAATCGGGACTAAATTCAAGAATGCATTTTTCCAGATAATCGGCAGCTATTTTTTCATCTTCGATAATTGCAATATCCATATCAGGTATTTTCTTTTTCTATGAGAGGAATTTTAGCAATATACTCATTATTTATTATTCCAAATTCCGGTGCTTTGTTTCCCAGCAGAAAATATCGTTCTTTAAGATTGTTTAATCCAATTCCCGTGGAAATGATCTTTTCGCTTCTGCTTTGCAAATTATTGGTAACGATCAGCATCTCTTTTTCATTAGTGATCTTAATGGTAAGAGGTTTATTTTCGGAGATGATATTGTGTTTTATTGCATTCTCTACCAACGATTGCAAAGTTAATGGAGGTATAAATTTACTCAGGTTTTCAGCATCAATATCTGTTTCAAATAATAGATTCACTCCAAACCGAATTTTATTGAGGTAAATATAGGAATTGATAAATTTTAATTCATCTTTTAATTCTACTACGAGATTGTCTTTTTGTTCCAAAACATACCTATAAACCTTTGAAAGTTCGAGTAGAAATTGTTTTGCCTTTTCTTTATCAGAATCTATTAATGATAACAATGCATTAAAACTGTTAAACAAAAAGTGGGGACTTATTTGTGTTTTAAGACTTTCCAACTGAGAACGCATATTCTCTTTTTCCAATCGCTCCTTTTCTGCCACAGTAATTTTAAGTTGATTGATATAATGACCTATTTCAAAAACAAGGCTAACAATAATTACAAGAACTGTTGCAAGCATTTGATTTTCAAAAATACGCACACGTTCTTCTTCCCAGGTGCAATGATAAAATAGAGCATTAAATAATTTCCATTCTAAAAATATGATAATATTTGCAACTATTAAAGAAATCGTCAGGCATAAGATAATTCTTCTAGCAGCACTTAATTTACCTTCCAATTTATCAATGGTTTGAGAAATTATGTAGGTAACAGCTATAAAAATAGAAAAGGTTACAACAATTGAAAATGCACTTGATTTAATATAATCTACTATGGTTTCATTTAATGTTTGATCTTGGAGGCCTAGTATCCATCTTTGAAAAAATAAGAATGTACTTGGAACAAGTGAAACAATAAGTGTCCCCCATAATATTTTACTCAGATTATGTTTCAATGTTATGAATACTTTTTATTAGAATGTAATTCTATATTGAGGAACCGGGAAAATACCCAATTGATAAACTGTATTTATTTCTCCTTCCGCAGGGTTATATCGCTGATACAATGGATTTTGTCTGTTCGTTACATTTTGCACATCAATTGCCCATTCCTGAGAAGCAAATTTTCCATTGATCTTGAATGCAAGACGCACATCCCAACGCATGTAATCATTAAATTGTTCGGCAAATGCATTGTTCCAGTCATACACTGTTGAATTTGTTAATACTGATTCTTCAAGATCAATAGGTGTATATCGCTGGCCACCTGCCATAGTAAATTTGGTATCAAAAACGATGGATTTAGTGTTTTTTGGAGAGGCTTTACCGGTAAATAAATAAAATTCCTTTCCTCCGACAATATTTGCGACATAATTTCCGGAAAAAGCAGTCTCTCTTTCTATGTTGTCACTACCAATATACTCTGATTTATATAAAGATCCGGTCACCAAAAAATAGAGCCCCTTATCAAGAAATTTTTCCACAGTTAATTCTGCTCCGTAATTTCTTCCTGTCCCACTATTCGTTAACCTGTCCGGGGTTCCAAAGGTGAAACTTCCTGCATTTAAAACACTAAATGAAGAGCTGTCCCTGTCTATCAAAACATCATATAGATGTTGATAATAAACCTCTGCTTTAATACGCATTGTCTCCGACAATTGTTTATCGTACCCTAAAACAAGATGATGGGCTTTCACAAAATCTATGGAATCATTTGGAGTATAGTAATTTCCCGGAGTTGTTTCCACGGTTTTAAAGTAAGTAGCTATTGGAGCCATCATACTGTGTAATCCGTAACCTACACTGATCGCATTATTGCCATTTATTTGATATTTGATTCCCATTCTGGGTTCCAATGAATTGCTTCCATTCAAACTCAGGTATTGGAAATGCACACCAGAATTAATCGTAAGTTTTTCTGTTGCACGGTATTGATATTGAACATAAGGTTGTAATAGAAAGGTATTTCCATCAAAAGAGGTGAGTGTAACATATTCTCCGGGTATTCCTTGAAAAATACTATCTGAAATTGAAACGATGAAATCATCAAAACGCAATCCGATCTGTAAATTATTTTTAGCGTTAAATTTTTTCTTATAAAAGAAATTAGCAGAAACTTTATTTTGTGTGAAGTTTTGACGATAAAATTCGACCGGTTCAAATGTTTCTACGGAAATGGAATCAACTATATCATTATTAATAATCGTAGATGCTGCTATTGTAAATTTGGTGTAAGATGAATTATTAATAAGGTACTGATGTGAAATTCCAATTATTCCGATCTTTGATCTGTCGTAAATATCGAGATCATTATTATATAAATTATCTACGGTATCCTCTGCATTACTTGAAATCAGATCTATCTGACTAATGCCACCAATTCCAAACAATGAAAAAGTTCCGGCCTTTTTTGTAGGCATATTAACACGAGCCGTAATATCCTGATAGTATGGAATGGCTGTACCTGTTCCAAAATTAATTCCTACGGCACTCATGATCCCAAGTGTAGAATAGCGGTAATTCAACAAATAGGAAGATTTTTGTGTTCTGTTTATTGGTCCTTCGGCGCCAAGTTCAAATCCATTTAATCCCACCTGTCCTAAAAATTCGTGTTTCTCATAATTTCCGTTGCGCATTTTGAGATCAAATACTCCACTGATCCCATTTCCATATTCTGCCGGAAATGCACCTGTTAAAAAATCACTGTTTGCCAAAACGTTATTATTTAACATCGAAACAGGTCCTCCCGTTGAACCAAAATCTCCAAAATGGTTGGGGTTTGGAATATCGATCCCTTCTAATCTCCATAAAAGACCTACCGGTGAATTTCCTCTGATAATAATATCATTTACTGCATCATTGGCTCCGCGAACTCCTGCGAAATTCTGAGCCATTCTGCTTACATCGTTTCGGGCACCTGCATAACGCATACTTTCTTCAATGGTAAATTGCCGTGCACTCACGGTTGTCATTTCATTATTAGTTTCTATTTTATCATCGCTTGCACGTATAACTACTTCCTCCATTTTAATTATTTGCTCTGCCATTTCAAAATTCAACATGAGTTCCTTGCCTGAGGTAAGCTCAAGATTATTGGCAATAAAGGGTTCGTAACCTACAAAGGTTGCCTGAATGGAAATTCTACCAATTGGAACATTTTCTATTACAAAATAACCGTCCATATCTGAAACTGCACCTATTACAGGATTGATGTCCAGAATAATAATATTCACACCGGGCAAGGTGGTTTTCGATTGATTATCAATTACCTGACCTCTGATTGATTGTGTCAGATTTTGTCCATAAACGAATGAAGTAAATAGGAATAAACTTGCTGAAATGATTAGGGTTAATAGTTTCATTGTATATATTTTTATGGGTGCAAAACAAGGCAACGATCATTAACCGGACAATTATTTATAGCTGAGCAGGTAAAATTGAGGGATGAACGGGTGGTTTTTTTAAATTTTTTCATGAGAAAAGATTTCTGATCCATTCAATTATCGCAGCCCCGGCTATTAGTGTGATAATTCCTTTGATGGTAAAAAATAAAATACCTCCCCATCCAAACCGCTTAAACCATTTTTTCGTTTTTTCCGGTATCTTCATTTTTGGTATTCTTTTTTACAATTCAAATGATAATTCAACTAAATCGTTCCATTAGTAATTTTAAAGGTTTTAATTGGTGCATTTTGTAATTTTCCCTTATATAAAATTTAATATGTTCAACAGCTTCATCAATATTATCAGTAAACAATACTAATTCCATATCTACGTTGGAAATAGTATTTTGAGCCATCATTTTTTGCAACATTTCCCAAATATCCTTGTAATATTCTTTTCCGACCAATACAAGAGGGAAATTTTGAATGGTTGCGGTTTGAATTAAGGTTAAAGTTTCAAAAAATTCATCCATAGTGCCAACTCCACCCGGCATTACAATAAATCCATAGGAATATTTCACTAATAACACCTTACGCACAAAAAAGTATTTAATTGTAACCCATTTATGCATATAAATGTTAGGTTTTTGTTCTGCCGGTAAGAGAATATTACAACCAACCGATCGCCCGCCATTTTCAAAGGCACCTCTGTTTGCAGCTTCCATGATTCCAGGACCGCCACCTGTTAAAACAGTGAGCCCTTCAGAACTGATCTTTTTTCCCGCTTCATAAGCCATCTTATAATATTGATGATTTTCATCGAACCGGGCAGATCCGAAAACAGTGACACATGGTCCCACAAAATGTAATTGTCGGAAACCTTTAATAAATTCAAATAACACAGATAAACCAAACTGCAACTCCTGCCATCTGGATCTGGGGCCTTCCAGATATTTGCCTTTTTTGGGTTCAAGTTTATAATTCCATTCGAGGGGTTTGGTCATTGCAGAAATTTACCTGCAAAATTAAAATGTTTTTAGAGTTTATTTATGGGCAAAAGGGTAATGGCATAGTTTTAGTTTAAGGGCAAACAAATGGTATGTTATGAAAAGATTTATGTTATTGTTTATTTGTCTGTATACATTAAATGTGTACGCACAGGATTTTGATCTTGGTGTAAAAGGCGGAGTAAATTATGCCCAATCTGTAATTTTAGATGTTGTTGGTTCTGGAGGTGTGGATATGGGAGATCTGGAGGATGAAAGGGGTATGTCCGTTGTTTTTGGAGGTTTTGCAAGGGCCACCTTTGGAAAATTTGTTTTCCAGCCTGAAATATTGTTTTCTGAGAATCAAAGTCTCGCAGACATAGGCGACATTGATCCTCAAGATATTGCTTTAGCTGATATTTTATCAATGAACGTAGATAAATTGGATATACCACTTTTATTCGGTTATAATGTATTTAATAAATTCAGATTAATGGGTGGTCCTGTTGTAAGTCATATCCAATCCGATGCCTCTGACCCTCTATTCGACCTGAATGAAATAACAATAGGATATCAGGCCGGTTTAGGATTTGATATTAATCGTCTCACATTTGACGCCCGCTACGAAGGAAATCTCAGCAAATTCACCGATTATATAGAAACTGATGGCGGTGTAATTGAAGTAGATAGCAGGAAGAATATTTTTCAGTTTACTTTGGGTTATAAGTTGTTTGATTAAGGGAATTTGGATTGAATTCCACAACATTTTTATTTGGAGTAAAAAAAATACC
>JAYSYX010000380.1:0-7204 GCA_043727235.1 Bacteroidota bacterium | reverse complement strand
TGATTGTGAATTTTCTATTTCACCTCTTAGTAATGATTCTCTTTGGGTGATATATTATACTTTAAAAAATTATTCCTCTGAAAATCATGGAATCTCCGGTTTTTATCCAAACGATTTTTATGGAGAGGCGGATGAAACAGGTACCTATATTATCGATAAAAAAACATTGGCGTTTTTAAGCATAGAACGCAAAGCGTTGCGGAATTACAAATACGACTATCCAAAATTCAATAATTTCTTATATCCCAATAATAATTATACCGGCGAGTTTATCGATGGATATCTTTTAGTAAATTTCCAACAGACTAATGGAAAATATTATCCAAAACAAATATTACATTCTTATACCAACGAATTTTTTGCAACAATCACGTACGAAAGAGCATATAGAATTACCGATTATTTTGAATGGTTCGGAGGAGAACCTACTACCATTGTTTCAAAAGAAACCATGCAACAATTTATCGATTACAGAACGATAAGAGAATGCAATGCCGCATACTATCCTGAACAATGGGCAATACCTTTACCTGAGTTTTACCATATACCGGAATCAGAAATTTTTAAGCAACTTGAAAAAGTGCGTTTGCTGAATTTACAGTATAATCAAAATTCTAAAAATTAAAATTATTATTTCACAAATTAAAGCTCTGCTTCTATTCTGTTTATTAAAGCCTCCAAATCCATGGTCTCCATTTCTTTTGCGCTAATACAAATTTTCAACTCTGAATTCTCGATTTTATATACTATAGGTAAATTTGTTACAACATCAGGATAGCTTTTGTGAAACTCATCCCTATGCAAAAACGTCGTTTCTACAGGTAGTTGTTTAAGAAAATCCGCCCACTCCTTTTTTATTCCGAGGTTTCCATAGGTTATTGCACAAAGTTTACAGGAATAAGTGGAAGGACTGACAATTTTGTGCATAAAATCCAGCGCAACACTTATTTTATCAGAATCGGCATTGTAAACAAATAGTAATTGCATAGATCAGCTCTTTATTTTTCAAAGATAAAATGATATCTTTTTATAGGGGACTTTAATAAAAACGTATTTTTACACTTTAACATATAATATGGTCTTTATTTACATTAATTCTCTGGCATTTCTGGTGTTATCCGCCATACATTGGTATTGGATGTTTGGCGGAAAGCGCGGATTAAGTGTGTCGCTACCGACTTTAAATAATACAAAGAAATTAGATCCAACACCCTTAATGACGTTTTTTGTAGCATTCGGACTTCTCCTATTTGCTATTATCACATTCGGGAATAGCGGAATCTTCAATAAATTCATAGGCAGTCAGATTTTCGTCATTGGCAACCTTGTAATCGCCGGTATATTTTTTATGAGAGCGATTGGCGATTTTAAATACGTTGGCTTGTTCAAAAAAGTGAAAGAAACAGAATTTGGCATTTATGATAAGAAATATTTTACTCCCCTTTGTTTATTTATAACTTTAAATTGTATTTTAATTGCTTTAACAGTTTAATACAAAATTAATTTAGTAATTTGCACAAACTTACTGTTGTAAAATTTAACATAATAAAACCCTGATTGAGATCCGGAAATGTCGATATCAATATTTTTTTCATCGACTAATAATTTTTCAATAATTATCTTTCCGGATGCATCGAAAATACTTATATAACATGGAAATGATAATTCTGAATTATATATTTGAAAATAACCATTTGTAGGGTTCGGATAAATCTGTATATTTTTTGTCACCTCCAAACTTTCTAAACCTGTAAAATAATTTAAGCTTATCTTTCTTATACGCCTGTTTGTGTAATCACAAACAAATAAATGTTCTCCTGCCGCATCCAAAACCACGCCACGGGTATATTTGAATTCCGCTAATGAATCCACACCATCCTCATATCCGGCATCTCCATTTCCGGCAACATTGTATAATATTTCCTCCTTTAATGATCTTACCCTGTAATTATAAGTATCACCTATATAAACTGTTCCATCGGAACTTACAAAAACTTCAGTTGGGGTGTTTAACAAGGAATTTAAAGCATCTCCATTTGAATAACCACCTGCCCCTGGCCCTGTTGGTCCGCTGCCCGCAATAGTTGATACCATTGCATCAGAGGTGATCATCCTGATGCGGTGATTATAGGCATCTGCAACATAGATGTTATCCGCAGCATCAATTGCCAATCCACTCGGCGTATAAAATCTTGCGGTAGTATCACTGTCATCAATAAGATCTCCAATGCTGGAAACACCGGTATTTATTCCTCCTCCTGCAAAAGTGCTTACCAAACTATCCATCAAATTAATTTTACGTATGCGGTGATTCCAACTATCGCTGATAAATAAATTCCCTTCACTATCCATTACAATTCCTCTTGGATAATCGAATTCAGCATCCTGATAATATCCATCTGCATAACCAATATTTCCGTTTCCTGCAATGGTGGTAACATTACCTGTAATATCTATTTTTCTAATTCTTTGATTTTCAAAATCGGAAACATAAATATTTCCGGCATTATCAATACATAAATCGGAGGGCGCCCTGAATTGAGCGGCCGTTGCTGCACCATCAGCATATCCCGCAACACCTGTTCCGGCATAGGTACTTACAATTCCGGCGGCTGTAATTTTTCTGATACAGTTATTATCAGCATCGGCAATAAATAAATTATCAGAAGCGTCAATGCAAATACCAAAAGGACCAGCAAATTTTGCAACAGCCGTATCTCCATCCACATATCCCAACGTTGAACCGGCATAGGTGCTTACAAAATTTTGTGTTACACATGGCTGTGCAAAAAATACAAATAAAACAATTATTAATAATGGTTTGGGGAAACACATTTGAAGTGATCGCATAACAATGATTTTAAACAAATATAACAGCTTTATAGCGAGTATAAATTAATTAAATATTTAAATTGCTATTGAATTCCATTTATCATAATTAATTTTTTTTAATATGTTAACCTGCACAATTAACCCTGGGTTTACAATCTCTTTAAAATTTATTAAATTAGCACCATGAAAAAATCGCTCCTCATTGCTCTTCTGTGCTCCGTTACGACTGCCTATTCCCAAATAGTTTTCAATGAGATCTCACCAACAAATATGGATCTTATTATGGATGAGGATGGCGAATATCCCGATTGGATAGAACTTTATAATGCTGGGCCAATCACTGTGAACCTCAATGCTTACTCAGTTTCTGACAAACTTGAGGTTTGGAACAAGTGGCAATTGCCCGATCGCGACCTTGAACCGGATGAACATATGATCCTGTTCGCATCAGGAAAAAACCGCAATTGTTTAACCTGCGAGGTAGCTTTAATTGACCATTGGGAGACTGCAATTTTTGACAATGACAACTGGGAATATTTTATTGGTGCCTCAGCACCTGATCCCGATTGGAATAATATGGACTTTCCCGGTGGATGGTCAAATGGTATGGGAGGATTCGGATTTGGCGATAGCGATGACAATACGATCACTCCCACCAGTGCGCGAACAGTTTACTACAGGAAAACATTTGAAGTAGTTGATAAAACAAAATTAATTGCTACTGTATTAAGTATGGATTATGACGATGGTTTTGTAGCTTATATTAACGGTGTGGAAATAGCCCGTGCAAATATTATTGGAACTCCAACTTTTAACACCTATGCATCCGCATCGCATGAAGCTGTAATGTATTCCGGCGGAACTCCGGAAACCTTTGAAATTGATCCTGCATTTATTGCAACATTATTGGTGGATGGTGAAAATGTATTGGCTGTTGAAGTACATAATCAATCAGCCGGAAGTTCAGACATGACAGGAAGATCTTTTTTAAATTTTGGAATATCCACAGCAGATATTTTTTATTATGATACTCCTTTGTGGTTTGCTATGGGTGGAACAAGTGAAAATTTGCATACCAATTTTAAGATCACAAATGGTGAAACAATTTTTTTATACAATAGTGCAGGATTATTATTAGATAGTATTTTAATGCATAATATACAGGCAGGACATTCACGTGCAAGAATATCTGATGGAGGAAGTTGGTGCATAGTAGAAGACCCTACTCCAGATGCAACGAATACCGGTACTTGTTTTTTGGGTTATGCAACTGCTCCAATAATTACAACTGCGGTCGGATTTTATACTGGTGATGTGGATGTCGCAATCGCAGGAACCGGAATATATTACACAACAGACGGAAGTGCACCTACGGAATTTTCTGATGATTATATCTCCCCAATTAATATAGATCAAACTTCAGTTGTTAAAGCACGAAGTTATGAAGCAGGAAAATTACCAAGTGCCGTTGTTACGGGAAGTTTTTTAATTGATGAGCCTACGCTTTTACCTGTTTTAAGTATCAGCGGCGATCCATGCGACCTTTTTGATGAAGGCGCCGGTTGCATCGCAGCCTATGATTATGCAATTGGCTGGGAACCGGATAATCCACAGGTACCTGTTACCGTGGAATTTTTTGAAGCAGATAAATCGCATAAATTCACTTCTGATGTGCGTTTTGAAGTTTGCGGAAATTCATCCATTGCATATAATGCTCAACGCAGTATCGAATTTACCTGTGATGAAGAATTTTATAATACCGGAGATATAGAATATAATTTATTTTATGATGATAAACCGGTATTGGAAACGATTAAGGGTTTTAGAATACGCCAACAGGATCAGGATGCAAATGGGGCAAGAATGAAAGATGTTATCGGGAACAGAATGGGCTTACCAACCTATAATGTTGCTGCAGGGTATCAAAATGTTGCAACATTTATCAATGGTGAATATTGGGGACATTATTGTGCAAGAGAAGAACTTGACCAATATTTTATCAGCGACAATTTTGGATGTGATGAAGATGAAATAGATCTTATTCGCACAGGATATGGCGCTGATGTTTGGTATGAAGTGGAAGCAGGCACGGATACCGCTTTTTTTAACCTTGTTGATTTTATTACCCTCAACGATATGAACGATCCAACTTATTATGAAGCGGCATTGGGTAAAATTGATATGCTTAATTGGGTGGACTATTATGCTTTGCAAATATTTATTGAAAATGAAGAATGGTTAGACCTATTGGAAAATAATATACGAATGTTCAAAACATATGAACCTGAAATGAAATGGAAATATATTTTGTGGGATCTTGCTTATGGCCAAAGCTGTGCTAATTGCAATACCTTACAAGGCAGTTTATCTAACCCACACAATTCCGTTTATTGTGATATGTTTAATGCAATGCTCGAAAACGATGAATTTGAAAATTATTTTATCAATCGATTTGCCGATCTCATCAATTATTATTTTACAGCTGAAATAACCGGTGCACTGATTGATGCAAATCAGGATGAGATGGAATCGGAAATTCCTGCACAAAATGCCAGATGGTATACCGGTTCGCTTGCTACATGGAACAGTAATGTTACCAATCTGAAAAGCTTTTATGCAAACAGAATTCCAAATCAAAGAAATCATATTGAAACCTATTTTGGATTGAACGATCAGATCGATATCACTATAAATGTGAATCCACCGGGAGCCGGTTTTATAAAAATTTCAACAATTATTCCTCAGGAATTGCCGTGGACAGGTGTTTATTTCGACGAGGTTCCTGTTACGCTTACCGCACTTGCAAATCCAGGGTTTACTTTTGTTGATTGGGATGATAATATATTTATTGCTGATGAAACAATAGAATCATTTACAAATAACTTTACGGATAACACTTCCTTTACTGCAAATTTTACAGGGACTGCAATTGCAAATCCTATAATAATATCCGAAATAAATTATAACAGCGATATCACTACAAATAGTGGCGATTGGATCGAACTTCATAACACCTCTGATGAACCTGTTAATATTACCAATTATACACTTTCATCAAGATTATTTTATAATACATTTCATTTTCCACATAATACCATCATACCTGCCAATGGGTATCTTGTTTTAGTTGAGAATATTGAAATGTTCGAAGCGGAAAATTTTGGAGTTACCAATTATATCGGTGATTTTATTTTTGATCTTAAAAACAGCGGAGACTCTATTACATTAAAAGATTTTTCTGAAAATACACTCACCAGTATTAAATTTGGGGATGCCAAACCCTGGCCGGTTACCGCAGATAGTTACGGAAGAACAATGGAGCGCATTTCTGATATTGCTGATCCAAATTTACCTGCCTCCTGGTTTGATGGTTGTATGGGAGGTTCTCCCGGTGTAGCTTATTCCTTATGCGAAGAAAATCCGTTGGTATCTGAAATTAATTATAATTCCTCGGAATCGGAAGATGCCGGCGACTGGATAGAAATATATAGTTCACAACCCTCCCCGGTGGATATCAGCGGTTGGATAATAAAAGATAAGAACGATAATCAATTTATTATTCCGAATGGAACCTTTATCGAAACAAACGATTATATAGCAATCTATCAGGATGAAATAAAATTCACAACACAATTTCCAACTATCGAAAATAAAGTTGGACCAACAAATTTTGGATTGAGTAACGAGGATGATGTAATAAGAATATTCAAGCAGGATGGAATTTTATATCAAAGTGTTCATTATGATAGTGAATTGCCCTATCCCTTATCCGCAAATGGCGGAGGAAACGCCTTGCAGATCATGAATATATCTGAAAATATAAACGATGCAGGCAACTGGATAGAATCATGTCCGGAAGGAACGCCGGGAGGTATTTTTATTACCCCTTGTGTTGTATCCATTTCTGAAACAGGGATATTATCAGCAATTTATTTGTATCCAAATCCCGCAACAAACAGTGTAATGATTACCACTCCTTTTGAATTGTTGGGAAATGAAATTGCATTATCTATGTTTGATCTAACCGGAAAAGAAATGCTCATGCAAAATTTTATTTCGCAATTTGAACATGAGATCAATATAGATCATTTACCTTCAGGACTTTACCTGATTCAGATCATATCCGGTGAATTAAAATACAATGCTACTTTAATAAAACAATAACAAAATAAATATATGAAAAAACTTCTCCTCTTATTTTGCTTTATTTCTCCCCTATTTTTAAATGCCCAACTGCTGATCAACGAAGTTGCTCCAAATAACTTCGGGCCATTTGATGATGAAGATGGTGATTTTTCTGATTGGTTCGAGATTTACAACAGCGGGCCTTCCACAATTAACATTGCAGGTTATGCTGTTACAGATAATATTG
>JAYSYX010000379.1:0-2851 GCA_043727235.1 Bacteroidota bacterium | reverse complement strand
AAAAGGATGGGATTTAAAATCTCATTCTTTTTTAAATTATTCTCAATTTAAAAATTAGAAAATTACAATTAAACCACACAAAAAATAATTAATTAATTTACCAAAAAAAACAATTAAATGAAGAAAGGATCGATATTTACCGTGGTGCTTACAATTATTTTTCTAATAAGCACAACTTCTGTGACTGCACAACAAAACATGAAAAGGATGAACAAGTCTGAAATTAAATCAATGATCGGAAATTGGCCCGAAGCTTCTCAGCTTGCAGCGTTTGAAATGATGGATAAATATGGGGAGCCAAACGAAACTACAGCAAGCATGCTTATTTGGTATAATAACGGACCTTGGAAGAGAACCGTAATTTACAATGTTGAAACAAAACATATTTTCCCTGTTGACCATGTTGATGTTATGGAACAATTTATTGATTATAAAGTGCCGGCCGATAAATTTGATGAACTTGCAATGTATGATGGGAGCGTAACAGTGAAGAGAACAGATGGAGAAATGTCAGCAAAGTGTGATAAGGAAGGTGCAAATTTCCTTGCAATTAATCTTGCTGTTGATGTTATTAATAACAAGAAAACGGTAGAGGAAGCCCGAAATTTTTATGCAAAAACAATAAAAGAATTTGCCCTGGAAAACAAAATGTCAGATTATATGAAGTCTTTTCAATTCTCAATGGCAAGCAAAGAAACCCAGGATGCCGATAAACATGCTTTTAGTGACGAAATTAACATGAAAATAACCGATGCAATGAAGAAAATGAATAAAGAAATGTTGGATAAAATGAAAATGAATAATTAATATTTAAGTAACAATAAAAATATTTTAAGAAGAGGAAAATACAGATTCTGACAGTTCTATCTGTAATATTGTCCAGTTGCAAAAAAGATGACACCACAGCTATGGAAATGATGAAGAGCTGATTTTTTTTAAAGGTTTAATTGAAAATGTTTCTATGCCCGGAATAATTATTCCTGATCGCCTGGAAGGAACGGTTCCATTATCCCAAAGAGGTAAATCCTGCATATTCTATGGATGACCCACCATTTACACCTGGACAAATGGCTGATGAGGATAAGGAGCGGATTGCAGAAGATGGTTTTACAACAAAAAAAACAGACAAGCTGAACAATACGGACGGAATTGAGAAAGGGTGTTTATATTCCTAACAATCAGAGGGCCTTGGTTCGAATCCAAGTGTCCCCACGGAGAGTCGGGTTTACCGACTTTTTTGTTTATCCCATGTCCTGCCATTTTTTAAATTCTGCACTCTAAAATGCTTAATAAATATTATATTGGGCATATTTGTGATGATTTACAAATTCGCATAAAAAATCACCTATCAAATCATAAAGGATTTAATTCAAAAATAAAGGATTGGGAATTATTTTATTCTGAAGAGTACGAAACCAAAGAATTGACATATGCTCGTGAACGTGAAGTGAAAAATTTGAAAAGCAGTAAAGAATAGCTTCTACCGCGGCGGAGTTTAGAGCATCCCGCTTTTTCAGGGGGAGGGTCCTTGGTTCGAATCCAGGTGTTCCCACTAGTTAGCTTTTCATATTTTTTTGCTGAATGAATTGTTTAACATTTTTAACCGATCAAGATAATGGTCTCTGTAAAGTTGTTTTACGGGGCCGCTTAAAAATGAATGCTCAATGAGTTCTATTGTTAATTTATGCTCAGTGCGATATTTCTGCAAAATTTTATTAACACGAGTTTCCATCATTCCCATCATAAGTCCGAATGCATGGAAATCATCGTAGGAATAATATCCAAACGTTTGATAACTTTCGGTTTCAAAATCGTTTTTAAATAAACAATCTTCCAGTGCAAAAAAAGTATCTGTTGGAATATGAATGGAAGTATCAACAAGATCATAAGCGGGACTCAATAAATAATCGTTGTTCCCGGTTTGCTGTAAGGAAAAGTTTTTTAAATGAGCATCGCCATTGCTGAAAAGATAATTAAACAAAATACGCTCAAAATATTTTTCTATTTCTACAGGGTAGGCTGCAACATATTTTTTCATGATATCCGCAATATCGAGATAGCTGCCAGTACTTCGATAATGTTCTCCGTCTTTTTGTTTTGAGGTTTCGGTTATGGAGGCAAAATCTTCCTGCGCTATTTTGCTGCCATCTATTTTACGATCAAACCGTTTTGTAATATAAGCAGGTTCACCATTTTTAAAAAAGATCAATGCACACTCAGCCGTATTTATTTGATATGCCTGTTTGGCTATTTGCAGGGTGAGATGTTCGTTGGCTGGTAATTCCTCCGCTTTACCAAAGGGAGATCGAAAGGGAATTGGTTTCAATATATATTGTCCGCTCTCTCCTGGTTGCGTGAGTCGCAATTTATTTTTTACCAGCAACAACGACTGCTTAAATTGTGCGCCACTGAGGGAAATAGTTTTACTGTTTTGTCTGAACTTTTCAGCAACTTCTTCATTCATTTCCGGAGCATCAAAATCCAGTATATGATTTACCTTTTTTCCATAAAACATTTTTCGAATAGCCAATGGGCTATAAGTCTCATATCCTTTTGACAATGTTGAAGGGCAATATTTTATTTCTGCAAGGTTCATTTTTGAGATATCATTTTTACAGTAATGGCTCCTATTGTATCGCTTGTAGCTGTTGCAGCTAATAAACTAAATATATCCCTTTGCTCAATTTTCAGATAGCGGGTTTGTATTTCAAGATTGGCACCCTCAGCGATCATATTGCTGAAGAAGGGGAACATATATTCGCTGGTATATTCTTTTTGTGTTTTTGGCAATGTCAAACTGATCGCAGGTTTATGGGGATCATTATAATAGGACTCGATATAGCGAAACGAA
>JAYSYX010000378.1:0-7220 GCA_043727235.1 Bacteroidota bacterium | reverse complement strand
AAAAAAAATGTAAAAAAAATCATATTTATTTTTTTATTCTTCCTAACTAGTTTATTCGTTATAAACCAATACAGGAAACCAAGAACACCATAAAGAATAAATGCAACTAACATAATACGGATTATTTCATTTGTAGACCAATTACAATAAACACAATATAATACATAACATAACTGTTTACCTGCCTCAAAAAACAAAATATTTGCGGCATAAAATATCGAAATTGAGAATATACATTTTATAAACTTTACTTGTCTTCCGATTATGAAGGGTGTCAGAAAAGTTATAGAGGCAATGAGTGTGGACACATGCGGCGAGTATGATAGTGCATCCACCCAATATAGGCCATCCCAGCCGACTATTTCTATAATTTCATATAACCAAAAACATGTGCTTGCCATAGAAAGAAGGAATATAGTTATTAAGGCTATTATATTACTTCTTGCCGACATAGATCTTAATGATTTGTTTAATGAGTTACTTTATGTGGAACTGTCGATCCAAGTAATTAACTTCCATTTTCCGTTTTCTCTTTCAAAGAAAAAATCTACCTTAACTCCACTTTCAATTCCCCGAATTTCAACTGTTGCGCTGTTATTGTTGATCTTAATTTCTCTGGTAAAATTATTATTGGAATTTGACAAATTATCAGATAAGTCCAGCCTTTTATAATTTGATTTGTCAATTATTTTTTCTGTTAATTCATGATCACTTTCTCGATTTATTTCTTGTACTTTCATAGGAAAATCGATACTACTTAATTGAAAAGCAGAATCGCTATTAAAAAGTGTAAGGAATGAATTAAAATCAGTTTCTATTGTATCAGATTTTTTAGAAGGGAAGTTATCGGAGTAGGTTGAAGTAATTTCTGTATCATCGGTATTGCTGCAATTCATACCAAATGCACTTAACATAACAATTAGCAATATTTTATTATAGATGGGCATTGTAGTAAAGTTAGGAAAATTTAATTGTTCTCCTCCTCGTAATAATCCCCGGTTACCCACTTAAACTGCTCAATAACCCATTTTTTCATTTCTGCACTTTTATATTCGAACCATTCTTGCCTGTGAATACCGGAGTTATCTATTACCCACTTAAATTCTCTGAATGGTTTTCGCATCTTCAATGCAGTAAATAATTCAGACTTAAGTTTGTCGTCGCCTTCTAATTGTTTCGCGAAGTTTTCCATCATTTTAAAATTGTCACTCGACTCCGGTTTGTCAATTTCAATGTAGTCGTCAGGATTTTTATTTAATTTTTCGAGGTCTTCATCAACCATATCACCATCTTCGAACGAATCGAATTCACTGTCGCGAACAAATAATAGTTCGCCGTTCTGTTTGTGCCAATAACCTCGAAATCCGCAGTCAAGCATTTCCGCTATTTCATTAATTTGTTTTTCAGTTAAATTTGCCATCTTTTACTGTAAAAATCTGGGTTTAAATTAAAATTAATAATTATTTTTTTAGCTTCTTTCTTCCTCCTGCGCATTTCCAGATACGGGAAGTCAATCTAAAATCTATGTTAAAAATACAAATTTTTATAAATGCAAAATATCCCGGTATAAGTTAATCCTTTTCCCATTTTCTATTAGTTGTGCCCTCTTGTTGTTGGATGACCCAATTGTTTTGTTTGGCCTGCTCCGCAAGTGGTATTCTTAATTTTTTGGGATAAAATATTTTCATATAGGTCCTGCGATGAGAGTATTGTTTTACAACTCCCAGCTGACTTAAGATATCATAAGTTGCTGCACCGCAACGCATACCTATAAAAGCATAGTCGTAGGGGGTCTCATTGGTATAAATATTTATTATGCTGTCGAGTTTGTTTTTTTGTTGTACGGGAATTGGTATAGTGATAGTCATTTTTTTAACATCATCTGAATTCCCTCCAAATATTTCCCAAAATGACTCTAATGTGTGTTCAGCAAAGCGGCTGTTGCAATCATTCTTTTTTTCGATGTAGTGAAATTCCCCGGAAGGAACAAAATCTACAATTTTATTGGAGTCAATTTCAATTCCCACATGCCCTCCGAGTTTGCCACCAAACCATTTTGATTCCACATCTTTAAATTCTCGTTTTGGTTTGGAGCCATATAAAAAATGGACCTTAATGTATATGCTGTCATTAGCAAACATTTGTTCAGTGACCATTGTAAAAAATAGAACAAATACGAATGTTTTCAAGACCTTCAGGAATTTGTTTTCTTATAACGTTTTGCCGGTAAATTATAGTGTGAATTGAGGGATAATTTGCTTGAAACGAAATTTTTACCAAATTGTTGTTACTTTAAAAAGTGTGTCCTCCCTGAATATTAAGCTTTTTCTATTAAGCGCGACTGTGTCACTTTTGAAGTCCATAAATTCATAATTGTCATGATTGGAAAGTAACTTGTTTATTTGGCCCTTGGTCAAATCTGTTTCATTAATTATTTTGATCAAATTTTCAAGGTCATGTGAAGTATATGAATATCCCTTTTGCATGTCTGTTAATAATACTGCCTGATCAAGGTTGGTATACAGACAAAATATTAACAATGTAGTCATGGTTATAAGACAAATCCAGAATGCTTTTTTCCATTTATTCATATTGTGGTTGATTTATAAAAAATTAATCAAAATCTATTTAAGTGGAATTATTTTGAAATTTTACTATGTTTGATCTCTTCACCAAAATCTGTTTTATAAGTCAATTCGACATAGTTCATAGTATTTTCAATTTTTAATGTCTCAAATTCAATGGGACCATCTGATTCAAAAATTACATATTCTTTTTCCAATAATAATAATTTACGTTCTTTCAGTTGATAACTGCAACAAGGTGCCATAAATCCACGATAGGAAGTTGATATTATTATTCCGTCTTGTTCGAAGTGTTTTTTATCAGGGATGAGTGGGAAGAATATTACTGATAATATTATGGCCCAAAAAAGTCCCTTGAAAATTAGCCCTGTAATTAGTAAGAAAGCTGCAACGGGATATATTGAAAAATAGAAGTTTAACTTTTTAAAGGGACGCAAATAAAAAAAGAACAACAAAAATCCGGTAAATACAGCTGTAATTTCAATTGCTAATTCACTTATTCCATCCAAGCTATATGCAGTTAATTCGTTGAGCAGAAAGTTCAATATCGCAATTGTTAATGCGCTAAAGTGTATTCTGGTTAATATTTTATGGAATGAAGTGTTCATAGGTTTGCCAAAAGCTGCAAATTTTCAATTGACGTGCTTATAGAATCAATTTCATGAATATTGAATGCGAACAACTAGATTATTCCATAATTGACCCTAAAGAACTTTTCATCAATGTCTATTTGTGGTGATGCTTACTTTTTTTATAATGCTCATTTAAAAGGTCAACTCCAAAATCACCATTAAATTCACGCCAAACTATATGTATGTGGTTTGCATTATGACTAGTATTGTCAAACTCAATTAAAAAAGTTTTTCCTTGTATTCTGTAGTAATGTGGCACTCCTTTTATTAAACCTCCTGCCCATCCGAATCTTATTTGATTAAAATCTTCAGATACAATTCGCTTCATTCGCATCTCTGCAATTTCAGCTGGCATAGAAGTAAGATGACAAGCAATTAATTTATTTAATATATTTTTTTGTTGAGATGTCAAGTCTTTGGCTAATATTCCAACTGGGGTAAGAGGTCCAACTTGATAAGAGTTTGAAGTTACTATGTCGTTAAAAGCTTTTTGTTGAAAAATTGCTTTTGATTTTTGCTCACTTGTAAGCATATTTATTAACTCAAAGCCAATATCTTCTTCTTCTTTTATTATTTGCCTCCCTTTATTTTGTCCTTCTTCTATTTCTGCAGGATAGACTCCAAAAAAGATTGGTGTGAATGCTAATCTATTATTTACTATTGTAAAATTAAGAGCTATATGATGCCCACTAAATTTCCATCCCCAGACACTATCTTTTCCTGGAGTACCATAAAATGCTACAAAATAATTTTCAGGTATCCGATGTATCAGGTTAGGCTCTAATTCCTTTAAATAATACTCATTATTCATGATTTCCTGCGTTCTTGAAAAACCTTTCTCACTTAAAAAACTTTTAAGTAAGGCATAAACATTATTCTTTTGTGTGCTATCTAAGTCTTTTAAACAAACACCTTTTCTTGGGATTAAACTGGGGGGAAGGTAATTCCAATCATACCTCGACATTTCATCAAAAGGAAAAACCGATTTCGTCTTTTGTATGCTGCCTAAAGAATTTATACATATCAATGCAGACGAAAAGTCTACAGTATTATTCTGTGCTTTTAAAGCGAAAGGAACGAATAATAGGAAATAATATACTTTCATCTGAAGTTTATTTTGTCGTTAAGATTGCCGATAACGTTTCGGGCTTTGCGAAGTGGCGGCATTCGAAGCGAAATGATTCATGATTACTAAAAATATCATTTGAAAATAAAAGTTTCAGGCTTACGATTCACCAACCCATTTTGCAAAGCTTTTGTTATAGCCAGTGGTTCTCTCTATTATTCAATATATAGTGTACGGAAAAACTGTCTGTCATTTTGAATTAATTTCACCACATAAATTCCTGATGAGTAATTTTGCATACTAACTAATTCTGATTTTGTTAATAATTCTTTTGTTATAAATTCACGTCCGGCGATATCGGAAATAATTAATTGTGTCGAACCTAAATTATTTAATTGGATATATATGGTTTTGTGAAAACTATATACAAGTGCATCGAGGTTATTTTCAGTTGAATTAATGTCCACATAGCTCAACGTGTCTCCTGTAATAATTGGATGGTCTGGTTGTAGTTCATAAGCGTAATCGTGGATAATTAAAGTTCGTCCACTATCTATTACACTGCATCGGATCCATCCGTAACGTTGTATTTCTTCCTCGTCGGTGAAGCGAAAACCCAGAAATTGTTCTATTTGGTCGCCCCAAAAATATGGAGTCCAATCACCTTGGTGAAATGTGGAAGGAAAATATCCAGATTTATAAATTGTCATTGCCAAAGTTTGGTAATTATCATTATAAAAATTTTCAGCTTCATGTATAAAATTTTCAGTTTCTAATACAAAAGGTCGGTAATACAAATAACCGCCAGCACCAGATACGTAAGCTGTATGCCCAAATATTCCATTCTGCATAGTATCAAAAGCCCCAACAAAAAGTGCTTTTACATTTGCCAAGTCCATGTAAAAGACAGTAGTTGTAAAACTCTCATTGAAAAAGTTAAAATCATTCAGTCCATCTTCATCAAGGTCAATACCGAACATCTCATCGGGCTGGTCAAGCACAACATCCGGTTCAATATCAGTATAAATTACCTGCGATGAAGCAGCAGTAGCACCGATAAGTGCCACTGCTGCTGCTGAATATTGTAATAAGGTAAATTTATTTATCATTTTTATAACTTGGTAAAGGAATGTGTCGATTGACTTCCGTCTTTAAAATTACAAACAATTTGATACATTCCATACGGCAATGCTGAGATATCAATTGTAGTAACGTCACTTCCATGTTCGGAAATCTTCTGACCGGTTACAGAGAATATTTCCATGTTTTGTATTTCCTGTGTTGTGGAAATATTTATCATGTTATTTGTCGGGTTTGGATAAATAGTAATATCCTTTGCTTTTTCCTCACTGATTTTAGGCGTATACGGAACCACATGCATTTTTACAAAACCAGATGTAAAGCCCGGAACAACAACACATAAAGTGCCTTCTGCGGATGTACATCCTGGATTTGCATACTCGTATGTCTGATTAATTTCAATGTTATAGGGATTTGCCGGAGAATAACAAGAATTAAAATCATAGATCATGCTCTTGCCACTTTGTGAATACGCCTGAAACGCATGATATTAAAAAAGTTGCTGTAAAATGCAAACGATGATTATATAGTAATTTTTTCATGCTTCTAATTTTAAATTTGTAAAAAAATAATTTCATGTTTTGTGTCTATAGGAGAATCACATGAATAACATCGTCGTCTGCGTTTATTCAGCCTGTCAACAGTCCATTGATCGTGTCTGTTGTGTTTTTGAATAGGTGATAAATTTTCCTGAACCATTGGCTATAACGTGCAGGGCTTTGCGAAGTGGCGGAAATCGAAACGAAACGTTCATGATTACTAAAATTATTAAATAAAAATAAAAGTTTCAGGTTTACGATTCGCTCCGCCATTTTGCAAAGCTTTTGTTATAGCCAGTTGTTTACAAGTCGATTGCTTCTTTGGTGTAATCTAAATTTCTATTTTACGTACATATTGTTTTTCTCCATTTTGTAATTTCACAATATATATTCCGGTCGCTTCTTTTTGCATTGGTATTATGACAATATTGTCTGTAGTTTCAGTTGTAAGTATTTGTCGCCCGGCCACGTCTTGCTCGAAACACGCTTCGGGGACTTTGATTGTCTAGGAGCGATCGACGGCGCGCGCGGGTACGACGACCTACTTGCTTCGAGCACGACGGTTGAGCTGGAAGGTGGCCAACAACTGCGGGTTCTCACGCTCACGGAGCTGCTGGCGATCAAGACCCGAGCGGGCCGCGCGAAGGACCTCGCGGCGATCCCGTACATTCAAAGCACTATCGACGAGCTTGCCGGATCAAAGGACGGACCGTGAGCGGCTTCGTGCGCCGCGTGAGGCGACCCCGACTTTGGGTAACCATCGCCAGTATCGCCATCGGGGCCTGCGCCGCTACGCCCCGGGTGAAGCCAACGGCGCCACCGACGACGAACGGGAGCTTGCGGGCGCCCTGCCGCAGCGTCCGCGAGGAGGAGGACGGCTTTCTCTACGCGCGACTCGACAAGACAGTGATGCCGGAGCCCGTGCGTTTCTCCGCGCCGCTTCCAGCCTCCCTCGCCGAGCTCGCCGAGCCGGCGAAGTACCCGCCTTTTGCGGCGCAGAACCTCGGCCGACTGGTACGACGTCGAGGCGGTGATCGGCCTACTCAACGGCGTCCTTCGCGAGCGCGGCTCGACGCGGCGGTTCTTGCGGCTCACGACCGGCGATCAAAGCGTGTGCCTGGCGCTTGGTCCCGCGACCGGCCTGCAGAAGGCCGTGAGCGTCGGGCTCCTGATCACTGGGGCGCTGCAGACGCCGAGGCGATTGGTAAAGATTTCGAACGCAAGGTGCTGCGAACCTTGCGGCCGGGTTTGTCCGAGTCGGGCGAGGACTAGCAATTGGTTCAACCACTATTTCCGTGCTATTTCGCTTAGTTATGAA
>JAYSYX010000377.1:0-61337 GCA_043727235.1 Bacteroidota bacterium | reverse complement strand
TGTTATTACATTCTCTACAAGTGGTTTCGCACAACCGCTTATTGATAAAATAGTGGGACAAGTGGCAGACAAGATCATTTTAATGAGTGAAGTAGAATCCTTTTATTATGAGGAATTACAAAAAGGAGATATTGCTGATGATTATCGCTGTCGCATTATGCAGGAACTTATCACGCAAAAACTCATGCTGATTCAAGCCGCAAAAGACAGTATTGAAATTACTGAGGACGAGGTTGAAAACAATATTGATAACCGTATCCGTTATTTCGAAAACCTTTTCGGGTCGCAGGAAAAAATGGAAGAATTTTATGGCAAGTCGGTTCAAGAGATTAAAGAGGAGTTCAGGGATGATGTACGCAATTTATTGTTGATACAACGTATGCAGGAATCCATTTTCGGTGGTATGTCGGTTTCGCCAAATGAGGTAAAAGAATTTTATAATACGATACCCAAAGATTCACTTCCACTTATTAACGCAGAGGTTGAATATTCCCAGCTGGTAATTGTTCCCAAAGCAAATGCTGAGCAAAAACAAATTGCAAAAGACAAGGCAGAGGATATCAGAAAACGCATAATGGCCGGTGAGGATTTTTGTACTATGGCAAGTTTTTATGCAATGGATGATAATTGTGGCGATCTGGGTTGTGCGCCACGTGAAAAATATGTTACAGAATTTTCAGCAGCAGCGTTTAAATTAAAACCCGGGGAGATTTCGGAGGTGGTAGAAACACAGTTTGGTTATCACATCATTAAAATGGAAAGTCGTCAGGGTGAAAAAGCCTGTTTGCGTCATATATTAATTATGCCACCGGTAACTAATTTGAATTTTGTTGCCGCAAATAAAAAATTGGACAGCATAAGATCGGAAATCATGTCAGGGAAAATTTCTTTTTGTGATGCAGTGAAAAAATATTCCAATGATGAAAATACTAACAGGACCTGCGGCGTTATGGTGAATCAACAAACAGGTGAATCAACTTTTGAAATTTCAGAATTAGCTCCCGATGATTATTATTCCATTGAAAATTTAAAGCCGGGAGAATTGTCGGGCATTTTACCCTACACCACTGCCGACAGCAAAAAAGCATTGCGTATAGTACGTCTGGATGCTCAAACAGCTCCGCATGTGGTTAATTTAAGAGATGATTATGCCAAATTGCAGAATGCAACTTTATCGAGAAAACAAGTAGAAGTAATGAGCGAATGGGTTCAGGAAAAAGCGCAAAAAGAATATATTAAAATTGATCCTGCCTACAACGATTGTAAAGAATTACACGAATTAATTGATACTGCAAAAAATTAATTAATGTTATTTGCTGTTAATTTTTTTTGCTATGAAAAATTATATTGTTTTGTTTAAAATACCGGTATGAAAGAATTTAAAAATGATGTGGAAGCCATCGACTCGCTAGCAACCGATTTCAGGTCGTTAAAAACCGAGATCGGAAAAGTAATTATAGGACAGGATGATGTGGTACAAAAAGTATTATTAAGTATTTTTTCTGATGGCCATAGTTTATTGGTTGGAGTTCCCGGATTGGCAAAAACATTATTAATAAAGACCATTGCGGATGTTTTACATCTTTCCTTTAAACGTATACAGTTCACACCGGATCTTATGCCGAGTGATATTACGGGTAATGAAATATTGGATGAGAACAGAACCTTTAAATTTATTAAGGGACCTGTTTTTGCAAATATTATTCTTGCGGATGAGATCAACCGAACACCTCCTAAAACACAGGCTGCATTATTGGAGGCTATGCAGGAAAAAAATGTGACCATTGGCGGAACATTGCATAAACTGGAATTACCATTTTTTGTTTTAGCGACACAAAACCCGATAGAGCAGGAAGGAACTTATCCCTTGCCTGAGGCACAACTCGATCGTTTTATGTTTGAGATCAATCTTGATTATCCCGATTTTGATGCAGAGATACAAGTTGTAAAATCCACAACATCTGATAAAAAAACAGAACTCAATAAAATTATCGGTGCTGAGGAGATCATGTATTATCAGCATGTTATAAGAAGAATTCCAATTGCAGATAATGTATTAAATTACGCAGTAATGTTGGCTTCCAAAACAAGGCCAAATACAAAAAACGCGGATGCAAAAGCCACTCAATATTTAAGCTGGGGTGCAGGACCACGTGCATCACAATATTTGGTTCTTGGAGCAAAATGTCATGCAGCAATAAGTGGAAAATATTCTCCAGATATAGAAGATGTAAAAGCCGTAGCTCTCCCTGTTCTCCGTCATCGTATCGTTCGCAACTACAAAGCTGAAGCGGATGGAATTGGGGTGGATGATTTGATCAGGGGAATGCTTTGAAATGGTGGTTGTGAATAGTGAGTATCGCTGCGATTGGAGATCTGACGATGCATCAAGAAATGAGTAATGAGTGATGAGTATGCCCCTCGTCAGCCGAATGTTGGTTCTCTTGACTTATAATTCCTGAACATTGACAATTATACCTCCTTTTTTCCCTTTTTCTTCCTTTAAACACCCTTCCTTCCTTTTTTTCCTTAGAACCCTAATCTTCTCCCTTCGAATCTTCTCCCTTCGATTCTTCTCCCTTCGATTCTTCATATATCAGATTGCTCTCATTAAATAGCTTAACTTTGCACTTCAGAAAGAAATATATTACGTGAGCGATAACATTAAGCATGAATGCGGCATTGCCCTCATTCGATTATTAAAGCCACTCTCCTACTACCATAAAAAATATGGAACTCCACTGTACGGTTTGAATAAATTGTATCTCCTTATGGAAAAGGAACACAATAGGGGACAAGATGGAGCTGGTATTGCGACAATTAAAATTGATCTGCCACCGGGGTATAAATTTTTGGATAGAAGAAGAAGTATTTCTCCCACTGCCATAAAGGATATTTTTGAAGATATTTTTAAAAAAACACGCAAGATCCAGAAAAAAAATCCGGAGCTCTACAATAATACTGATTGGATGAAAAAAAATGTGCCCTTTACCGGTGAGGTATTAATGGGACATTTGCGTTATGGAACGTATGGAAGAAATGATATAGATAGTTGTCACCCCTTTGTTCGCGAAAACAACTGGATGACGCGAAATCTTGTACTTGCCGGTAATTTTAATATGGTGAATAACGACGAGTTATTTCAACAATTATTAGAATTAGGACAACATCCAACACAATTTGTAGATACTGTTACCGTAATGGAAAAGATCGGTCACTTTCTGGATGACGAGGTACAGAATTTATTTGATGATAGAAAAGAATATCACGACAATAAAACATTAACACAATTAATTGCAAGCGATCTTGATGTGCAGAGAATTTTAGCACGCTCTGCAAAAGATTTTGAAGGGGGATACGCTATGACTGGCATGTTCGGACACGGAGATGCATTTGTATTGCGCGATCCGAATGGTATTCGCCCCTTATATTATTATCAGGATGATGAAGTAGTAGTTGCAGCAAGTGAACGTCCCGCAATTATGACCACCTTTGATGTGCCATTTGAGGAAGTAAAAGAACTGACTCCCGGTCACGCATTAATTATTAAAAAAAAGGGAACGGTTCGTGAAGCGATGTGCACACCTCAGGGAACCAAACTTTCCTGCTCTTTTGAAAGGATTTATTTTTCAAGAGGGAATGATAAAGAAATTTATGAGGAAAGAAAAAATCTCGGTCGTGTATTAACTGATAAAGTTTTAAAAGCTGTTAATTACGATTTCGAAAATACAATTTTTTCGTTTATTCCTAATACTGCAGAAATTGCATTCTATGGATTAATAAAAGGTATTGAAGAACATCTCGCAGTTCATAAGGCAGAAGAAATAAATAAATTAAATGGCAACAAAAATATTGAAGCCATACAAAAAATATTAAGTCTCAGACCACGTGTAGAAAAACTCGCATTAAAAGATGTAAAACTGCGCACCTTCATCACCAACGATCACGACAGAACTGATCTTGTGAGTCATGTATACGATGTTACCTACGGTCAGGTTAATGACAGTAAAGACACTATCGTTTTGTTGGATGATTCCATCGTAAGAGGAACAACGTTGCGACAAAGTATCATTGCAATTTTAGATAGATTACATCCTAAAAAAATAATCATAGTTTCTTCCGCTCCACAAATTCGTTATCCCGATTGTTACGGAATCGACATGAGTAAAATGGGAGATTTTGTTGCCTTCCGCGCAATGATGGAATTATTAAAAGAGGCCGGAAAAGAACATCTGGTAAATGAAGTGTACGAAGAATGTAAAGTAGTAAATAAACTGCCGAACGAAAAAACTTACAACGCTGTAAAAAAACTTTACGATCAATTTACCGAAGAACAAATTTCCGCAAAAATTGCCTCCATCGTAAAAGCTCCAACAATAAAAGCAGAGGTGGAAGTAATTTATCAAACTGTAGACAATCTCCATCTCGCCGTTCCAAAAAATTTAGGCGATTGGTATTTTACCGGCAACTATCCGACTCCGGGTGGAAATAAGGTTGCGAATAAGGCGTTTATGAATTTTGTGGAGAAGAAAGATGTGAGAGCTTATTAATATACCAATGGTAAAAAATGTACCAATGCCTGTCCGGCTTTTGACGGATACCAATGGCCTGCCCGTCTACCGACGGGAACAGCCGGAATAATGTACCGATGTACCAATTAACAGCCAATCGAATTCACCCGATTAATTTTCGTCCTTTTTATATTTAGAATGGTCAATAAAATGTAATATTGAACAGCAGGAAATTTAACACTGCCGACTTTGAGTTAATTTGTTAGGATAACCAACTAAAAATATTGCTATTTATCTTAATTCTATTTTAGGTCTACCAATGTTTTACTAATTGCATCGCGCAATTTTGGATTAACTTGTACGGCATTGGCGTATTTTTTCCATTGTTTGACCGTATCAATTATTTCTTCTATAGTATAGGATGCTTTTTTGTGATTTATTGATTTGCCAATTATCATGAGGTCTTCTTTTGTAAAATCTTTTCGTTTGTTATTAATACTTAAGGAGTGTTGACTCACCCATTCACTTCCTGGGCGATAAGCATGACAAATATCATAAGCAGGTGCTAATTCCCATTTACCTTCCTTTTTTAATCTGAATGAAAAGTTTTTAGTATGGTCGTCGCAATTTCGGGCTATTACATTAAAAACCATACGGCGGAACATTTGTTCTGCATCCTGATAATTCAATTTCAATTGTCGCATAGTTTGAAATAATTGTTCGTAGCTAAAGCTGTTTACAAGATTAAAATCAAAATGTTTTAAAGCACAAAATGTTTGAATATGGTGTTTGATATCTCCACCTTCTCTATCAAATCGTTTCGTCATGAAATGCGCTCTGCCGTTTTCTTCCAATAGTCTGGATGGCATCATATAAATACCACAATCAACAGCCATATTATAATAAGCCATCTCCACCCGTCCGTATCCATTGCTCACACCTAATTGCACTTCACTTACACTATCTAATTTAATTAACCAATGCTCAAAACCAATTGGGGCTTTTGTTTGGCCCGACTTCACATCACCGGTTTTTTCGTTATAGGCAATTAATGCTTTTGGTCTGGCTCCACCTGCAGAAGTACCTATTTTTAATATTTCCATAATGGCTTTTTCATCATCTTTTAGCAGGTTGCTGCGAAAGGATTTTTTATCGGATAAAATTTTTTGTGAAATATCGACAAGGCTATCTATTTCTACAGAAAATGTTTTTTGATTTTCCTTAAAAGTTGCCGGTTCAAATTCGAGTGCACCCATTCCTCTGCTTCCAATAAAACAGAGCATTTCAACCGGGTTCATACTATCTTGTTTCCGACCTGACTGTGCTAACCACATATTGATGAGTTGATTGCCATATTTGTCAGGCAAGGCATCTGCCAATAAACCCGGCAATCCTTTAAATGTATCAAATTCATCATTTAAATTTTTACGCAATTCCCTGAATTGAAATATATTTTTAGAAGAATTGACAGGCATTTTTAAAGGTGACAGATCCCAATTTAACTTTTTAAATTTTGTGTCATACTCAAAAGCCGCCAAACCGGATTTTTCATCCCACGCTACTACGCCCACAAGTTCACCCCAAATTTTTACTTCGGCTAATTCCATATTAAAATTTTACCAATTTTCTTTATCCTTCAAATCATTTTTACCTCTGGCTCTTTTCCGTTTATTCTTTTCCATTTTAAGTAATGCTAAAGGACTTATTATATGTTGAACATTAAAAGCCTCCATCACCTGAAGTTGATCCAATACCCTCAAAACCTGAATTAACGTTGCTAACGTTACTGTTTCACCACGTTCCAATAAACTCAAAGTAGATCTGCTTACACCCGCCTCTTTTGCTAAAGTACCCTGGGTTTTGTTTTGCTCCATCCTGTGATGTTTAATAAAAGCACCTAAATGCTCAGATAAAGCTCTATCACTCATTGCATCCCAATCTTTGTATGATATATCAGTCATTATAGTGAATTTTAGGTATTATGAATGAATTACCGTACAAATATAAGATATAAAGTTTGAAAATGCAATTTTTAATTGAATGGTAAATCATGCACAAATTAGCGAAAAAGCAGATTGTGAATGAATAACAATACATAATTCAATTAGATTCTATACTTAAAATTATCGATTTTAAATAACATCCTTTCTGAATAGTTCATTCCATTAAAAGTCCGATTAGATGAATGTTATTTCTGCGTCTGATTGCAAAACGGACAAATTGGACAGGAACTCCGAGAACATCACTTATAGATACACCGAAGAGAAGTGATTTAATATGGAGTGCGTATTTCAAATTCTTGTCTCTGTATATGGAAGGTCAAACTTAAAAACCACCCTCATTGTTTTTCAAGCTGGTATAGGTTTGTCGGCACTTCATTCACTTCATGCAATTCATAGCCTATTGCCCCATCTGGTAGCCCCGACATTTTTGCTGTATATATACCTTTATTGCTCAACCACCTCCCTTCCGAAATTGAAAATGAACCTTCTCCCACATAGTTTGTAATTATTTCATTTTCTTCGCCATTCACGTTTCCTGAAAAATAAAAGAAATAATTGTAAGTAATTGTAGCAATTAATTCATCATTGATTTTTGTTACTTGCGTAAGTTTTATTTCGTCTTTTAATAAAAACGAATCTTTTAAAATATATCCGCCCAGTGACATATCATCCACCTCAGTTTTCCACGTATCGCCAATTTTAACACTCTTTTCAGGGAGCCTGAAAATAAAACCACAGATCATATCGATTTCAGTGCTTAAATATATTGAATAATTATTTCCCCTTTCGTCAATATAAAATTCATAGATATTTAAAGCCTCGGGAAAGGTTAATGAATCAGTTGCTATTGTTGATTTAATTTTAAAATAATTACCATCATTTTTTATAATATAATAATTATTTTTCACATACCGCTCGTAGCCGGTTTTTATAGCCCAATCCCAATCCTCACCTAATGATTTTTCCCCGTTCATAATGGAATCAAAATCTGTAGGAACTTTGTTAAATTTATAAACCAGACTATCATTAATCAATTTATATTTTAAATCATAATGCGTATCGTCCTCCACTTGGCAAAAACCTGTTAAAAAGATAAATTGAAATAAAAGTAGCAAAATTTTTTTCATCTGAAAATTTATTTATTAAATATCCACAAATAATCATTCACTCATTCTTCAAAGTAACAAAATCTAATGGAGTTTTATTAATTTATTTTTAGTTAACAAATCTTATATTTATTTAAAATAAGTATAATCACATGTTTCTTCAGAGGTTAACTCCCATACTTCATTTTTAAATGTATAATCCATGACTTTTAATAAAAGTAGCTTATCTGAAAATAAATATACTTCTTTTGTATCCTCACCATTTATTCCGCCTGTATCCCTCCAAATTTCAACCTGCTTATTTTCATGATATTTAACTTTGGTTATTTTATTCCATTCTTGTTGATTAGAAAGTTGAATGTGATTTATTTGCTCAATTTGATCATTATCATTATATTGGTATTCCATTTTAAAAATGTAATCTGTATCGTAGTTTAATGAATTTTTTGATTTTGTGTCGATTTTTTTTATTAAACGCAACTGATTGTCGTAATAATAAATTGTTTTTCTTACACTACTATCTTGGGATAAGAAAAGTATAGAATCTAGCCTGTTATTTCGATTATAAAAATATTCTTCCTTGTAAACTAAAATTGCTTGAATATACCTTTGTTGCGAAATGAGGTTTTTACTTTTATAAATATAAATGGTCGAATCGGTTTCTATAAATTCCTCATTCCAATAATTTCCTTCAGTAGAGATTTTAACTTTCATATTATTTTCGTATTTATATAATTTTGAAAAACTAATTACCATTGTGTCTTCATCTACTATCTTTTGATACAAACTACTACCACCTAAATACTTTTTAGCGCGATAATTGTAATTTGCTCTATAGATATAATTACTTTGATAATCTGTCATATTGTATTTTTTTTGAAACCCATTTTTATAATACTCAAATTCTTCAATTTCAGAAGTATCCGGTGTGGTTTCTTGGTAGTCAACAGTTATTTTTGACAAAGTAGCAACTTTATTAATAGAAATGATTTTAGTATTATTTTTTGCCTCACCTCCCAAAAGAAATTCATTAAAAAAGTTTATCTCCGTTTGGCTTTTTACCAAACTGCAAATCATATAAAATAAAAAGAAAATTGGAATTCTCATCTTATAAAGATACTTATCTGGTTGTATTTTTAGTCATCAATTCGCAATATACTGAAGGTGTTATTTGTTTATACAAATGGAACCATTTTAGGTTAAATTAGAAATTATTCCAATGTAAGTTTTTACTTCCCCCGTCTCAGACCTCACAGGTTTCCCAAACCTGTGAGGTCGAGCGATGGACATTTGTTAATTTATTAAACTGGTAAGTGGGTAATTTATACTTCACATAAACTGACATCGCAAATTTAAGTTAATCCCCATTTTGGTGATTTTCATCCAATTTTTCGGAATAACAATCGCCCTGGTCAGTTCCCAAAACTATAAACTTACCGGAATTCCCCATTTGCTAATTTGCTAATCCCGAATGCGCAGCATTCCCTGCTAATTTGCTAATAATCGATATCTTTTAATCGTTTCTAAAATCTACCGGTGTTTCGTTGACGCGGCTGTTCATTGGTACATTAATTTCATCGGTACATTGGTACATTTTTCCCTACCTTTGCACAAATTTTCTCTCAATAATTATGGACATTCAAGTTCTTGAAGACGTAGTGATCAAATTTGCCGGCGATAGTGGTGATGGAATGCAGCTAACAGGCGGACAATTTACTACAAATACAGCCCTTTTGGGTTCCGATCTGGCTACATTTCCTGACTTCCCTGCTGAAATTCGGGCACCGATAGGTACTTTACCAGGTGTTTCAGGATTTCAGTTACATTTCAGCAGCCGTAAGATCTATACTCCCGGCGATCTGTGTGATGTGTTGGTGGCTATGAACGTGGCTGCTCTAAAAGTGAACCTTACCGCGATTAAAAAAGGCGCTATAGTTATAGTAAATACCGATGGTTTTGATGCCAAAAACATGCGTCTCGCCAATGCAGCCACCAATCCTTTGGAAGATGGTACTTTGGAAGGATATGAAGTGATAAAAATTGACGTTACAAAACTTACCCGCGAAGCACTTTCCGATATCACTATGGGTGTTAAGGAAAAAGACCGTTGTAAGAATATGTTCGTGTTAGGATTTCTGTATTATATGTATAGCAGATCAACCGATTCTACCGAACGTTTTTTAAATGCGAAGTTTTCTAAAAAACCGGATATTCTTGAGGCTAACTTAAGAGCTTTAAAGGCAGGTTATAATTATGCCGATACCACGGAAGTATTTTCCTCCCGCTATAAGGTAGAAGCAGCAAAATTAGATCCCGGAACTTATCGCTCCATCATTGGTAACGATGCGGCTTCCATGGGATTTATAGCTGCATCTCAAAAATCGGGATTGCCTTTGTTTTTAGGTTCATACCCTATCACTCCGGCGTCAGATATTTTACATTTTTTAGCAAAGTATAAAAATTTCGGAATCCGCACATTTCAGGCGGAAGATGAAATAGCTGCAATTTGTTCAGCAATAGGAGCTGCTTTTGGTGGTCATTTGGCTTTAACAACTACTTCAGGTCCGGGCATTGCACTTAAAGGGGAAGCAATAGGTCTTGCAGTAATGCTTGAAATGCCTTTGGTTGTAGTAAATATTCAAAGAGCAGGTCCTTCCACAGGTATGCCAACAAAAACGGAACAAGCCGATCTTTTACAAGCGCTTTACGGAAGAAACGGTGAATGTCCGATGCCTGTTATTGCTGCGGCAACTGCAAGCGATGCTTTTGAAACGGCTTTTGAAGCTTGTAGAATTGCATTACAACACATGACTCCTGTTATGTTCTTAAGTGATGGTTATATCGCCAACGGAGCTGAACCCTGGAAATTCCCGAAAGCAGAAGACCTTCCGGAAATTAAAGTGGAATTTGCAAAACCAATTGAAGATGGGTCCACTTATTTACCATATAAACGCGATGAAAAATTATCTCGTCCCTGGGCAATTCCGGGAACAAAAGGTTTGGAACATCGCATCGGCGGATTAGAAAAAGAAGCGGAAACAGGAAATATTTCTTACGATCCTGAAAACCATGAATTCATGGTGAAATTGCGGGAGGAAAAAATAGAACGGATCGCTGATTATATTCCGCTCCAAAAAATTGAAAGTGGTCCGGAAAAAGGAAAAATTTTAGTGTTGGGATGGGGATCAACTTATGGTTCCATTCAAAGTGCAGTTAATCATTTATTGGCTGATGGTTATACAGGAATTGCTCACGCACATTTGCGTTATATAAAACCTTTTCCTAAAAATTTAGGAGAGATATTATTTAATTACGACAAAGTAATTATTCCTGAAATCAATAACGGACAATTGGTAAAAGTGATCAGAGATAAATTTATGATTCCGGCAATTGCATATAATAAAATTAAAGGAACTCCGATTACGAGTACAGAATTGATTGAGGTTATTTTAAAAGAATTAGCAGATTAGCCAATTAGCTAATTAGCAAATGGAACAGCCGCATCGATTTCAAATTAAAATTCAAGTAACCATAATCGGCCACTTAAATTTAAACAATTAATAAATTACCAGACTATCAAATTAATAAATGACATGGGTGAAACGATTCAATTAACAGCGAAAGATTTTCAAACTGACCAGGAAGTACGGTGGTGCCCGGGTTGTGGTGATTATTCAATTTTGAAACAAGTACATACAGTATTACCTGGCTTAGGTATAGCCAGAGAAAATATTGTGGTGGTGTCTGGAATCGGCTGTTCATCACGCTTTCCATATTATACAAATACTTTCGGAATGCACAGTATTCACGGTCGCGCAACTGCTGTTGCCTCAGGATTAAAAGCTGCTCGTCCTGATCTTAGTGTTTGGATAGTTACGGGAGATGGTGATGGTTTATCTATTGGTGGAAACCACATGATTCATTTATTGCGCAGAAATTTTAATGTGAATATTTTATTATTCAACAACGAAATTTATGGTTTAACAAAAGGACAATATTCTCCAACATCACCGGTTGGAAAAGTTGCTAAATCAACTCCTGTTGGAAGTATTGATCATCCATTTAATCCGGCAGCTTTGGCATTGGGTGCTGATGCAACTTTTGTTGCGAGAAGTATGGACAGAGATCCTGCACATTTGCAGGAAGCATTAATTCGCGCAAATGCACATAAAGGAACTTCTTTTTTAGAAATATATCAGAATTGCAATATTTTTAATGATGGAGCTTTTGAAGCATTCACAGAAAAAGCAACAAAAAAAGAAAATGATCTTTTTGTTCGTCACGGTCAACCATTGGTTTATGGTGATGGCGATAATAAAGGAATTAAATTAGATGGATTTACTCCAATCTCCGTTGATCTTACTGCAGGATTTTCTAAAGATGATCTTTGGATCCACGACGAAACAGATATTTATAAAGCACAAATATTAGCGCGCATTTTTGATAATCCTGCAAACGAAGGTCATTTGCCTCGTCCTTTCGGAATTTTTTACGCAAACAGCGCGCGCCCGACCTATGAAGATATGATGACCGATCAATTAAATGCAGCATTAGGAAAAGGAGTTCCTGATCTTGACAAACTATTGAGAGGATCGGAGATCTGGGAAATCAAATCCTGAAGAAGACCTCCTCATCGTTCACTAATAGGAATATTGAACATCACAAAAGACCTGCACTCGCAATGACTTAAAACACCTTGGTGTAATAAATCATTGCGCGACATTGCGCAGCAATGTCAAAGCAATCCCCCCAATTTTGTAAATCCCCCAAAATATTTCTACCTTTCCTCACCATTTGAAACTACAGGCCTCAAATCTCTAAAAAGTTATTATGAAAAAGATCTTACTTCTTTTACTGACAGCCGCACCTTTTGTTGTACAGACCCAATGTACCACCACTAATGCCACCGATTGCGATTGTTTGGATGGTAGTTCGGATTGCGACCTGCTTCCGGACATTACCTCTTCAGATGACCTTTTAATGGAGGCGGGCTCCCTGATCGAAAATCCAGGCGAGATACTGCTTTCAGTAGGGACACCAAATATTGGTCACGGACCTTTAAGAGTAATAGAAACTGATTATTTTGTTTGTGGCACCGACACTATTTACGATGCCACAGGTTTGGAAACTTGTCCCGACGGTTCTGCTCCTCATCAGATTATTGACCAAAGAATCTATCATAAAAATGGTAGCACAATGACATACTGGGATCAAAATGCAGGTTCCATGACCTATCATCCTGATCACGGACACTTTCATACAGATGATTGGGGAGTATTTACTTTGCGGAAAGCAATTGATGGTGTTGAAGATCCGACCGAATGGCCGATTATTGGTTATGGCTCAAAAATGGGATTTTGTTTGATGGATCTTGCAAATTGTGCATCACCCGGTAATTATGGACATTGTCGTGAAGATGATGGTACTGTTGTTACAAACGATATCGATAATTACGGTTTAGGTGGTGGCGGATATAATTGTGGCATTACCAATCAGGGAATCTCTGTTGGATATTTAGATATTTATGATTACTACCTCGATGGAATGTCAATTGATGTTCCCGATGGAGTTTGCAACGGCGATTATATGATAGTAGTGCAAATAGACCCCAACAATAATTATCTCGAAGAAAGTGATAATAATAATGTGAGTGCGGTACCAATTACATTAACTGACCAACCGGAAGATGTTACTTCTTTACCAGTAAATTATTCAGGTGGTTCTATGATAACACCGGGTACTTTAACTATTTGTGCCAGCGAATCAATTGAATTAAGTACTTCTCCAATTGGTTTAGCATATACCTGGTCGAATGGTGCTACTACAAATACTATTACCGTTACTGAATCGGGAGAATATTATTGTTATGTAGAAAGAGAATGCGGAAATTTATTTACTGATACCATTACAATAGAATTTCTTGAAACGGCTCCTCCAACCATTGCTGCTGTAGAGGCTGTATGTGCAGGCGAACCTGCTTTAATTAATGCAACTGCAGATGGCGTTGTTAATTGGTATGATGCAGCAATTGGCGGAACTTTGTTGGGAACAGGAACAACATTAACAACTGCAGATCTTTTTGAAAATACCACATTTTATGCTGAGAATATTGATGAAACTATAACTTATATAGATGCATATGTTGGTCAGGTTGATCACGAAGGATCTGATTATAGCACCGGATCTCCCTATAATGGATATGAAGTATTTGATGTATTTGAAGATATTACTTTAAGTTCGGTAAAGGTTATAACGGATTATCCAGGTGAACGCCAAATCGAATTAAGAAATGCGGCAGACGTAGTTATTGATTATTTATTAGTGGACATTCCGGAAGGAACAACTGTAATCGATTTAAATTTTGATGTTCCTGCAGGAACTGGATATCGTTTAGGAACTAACGATGATGTAAATGATGATACATTCGGGGAAATTTCTCCATTTTTAAAACGCAGTTCTGCGGGCACTGATTATCCATATAATATTGATGGATTGATCAGTATCACAAACAGCAGTTATGATGAAAGTCGTTTTTATTATTTCTACGACTGGCATGTTACAGGCACAGGAATATTTTCTTGTCAAAGCGACCGGGCATCCGTGGATGTGGAAGTAAAAGTATGTTCTGCAATAGGAGATATTTCTTCATTAAATTCATTTAATGTTTATCCGAATCCTGCAAATACAGAATTTAATATAGCATTAAATACTGCTCCTATAGAAGAATTAATAATAACTGTTGCAAATGTTACAGGTCAACAGATCTTTAATAAAACAATTTCCAATGCAAATGGCGAAATAAATGTAGCGGTAAATGTTTCCGGTAATGCATCCGGTGTTTATTTGGTAAAAATTATTTCAGAAGGAAATGCAGTGAGCAAAAATATAATTGTTGAATAACCCTGAAGCTGAGCGAATTTCATAATTATAAATGGAATGTGTTCACTCATTGTAAATAAAACCCCGAGAAGAGCCTATTTTGTCGCTCTCTTCGGGGTTTTGCTTTCCAAAAAATTTCACCACGAACTTCCCTGCTAATATCGTCAGGTAGCTGCATAAATAAATAGCCAAAGAGATGGGCTGTTTGTAATTTACTTTTAATTTTTTAATTTGTATTCGTGCATTCGTGGCTATTTTTTTCATCCGAAATGTGGGCTAAAAAAAGTTGCCACGAATGCACGAATAAACAGCCGAAGAGGAGGGTTTATTGTAATTTTATTTTTAATATTTATTTTTTATTCGTGCATTCGTGGCCTCCTTTTTCATCCGCATAGTTAAAAAATAATCCACACGAAAGCACGAATTAACCGCCAAATAATGAATATTTTTTTTACAATTCGCGCAACTACATTCTATTTCTTTCGAATATTAAAATATTTTACCAAAAATAATTTAATTGTTTTTTCGTCGCAGTCATAATATTGGCCAAAACAAACAATCACATGTTACAATCCCTTGTCTAAGTATATAAATAAAAAACCCTTCCGCAAAAACGAAAGGGTTTATAATTATACTTTAAATTGATATCAATCCGCTTTAAACAAATAATGTATTCCAACATATAATCCCCCGAAAAAATTATGAGAAGATGCATATCCTTGCACATCTCTTGTTGGTTCTGAATTGATATCTGTTAATCCGTAATACACTTTTATTGCAGGTGTAACAAACAAATTATCATTTATATAAATATCTACTCCGGCATCAGCAGAAAATCCGAAATCCAATTTTGAAAAATAATCTTCCATAGGTTCAATTGCATCCGTTTTTGCAAATTCGGCAACAACGGTATCCAATATTATACTATTATCCAGGGTAACAATATTTCCATCATCAAAAACATCTGCCTCAAACTTCTGATCTGCCGATAATAAGAATCCAATAGTTGGCCCAATCATTACATGGTAAGAAATAATCGATTTTTTGGCGCGGGTTGATTGATATCTGAATAAAATAGGAATGGATAAATAATTCAGATCTACATAACGGAATGTTTCTACTTTAAGTTTTTTTCCTTGACCATCATCGGCCTGGCTGAAAGAGCTGGATAAATCAAAATAATCTTGTCCTAAAGGTGCATAATTTAACTCCAACTGAACACCCATATTATCTGTAAAATTATATCCCAGTGCCACACCGGGAACCACACCAAAATTTCTCAAATAATCAAGTTCTTTATAACCATAAATATTCTGATTTACGATCCAAACGCTGTTAAATCCAGCATTTAATCCAGCATGAAATCCAGTTTGACCAAAGGCATTAATTGTTGCAATGGAAAGGAGAAGAAAGAGTATTCGATTTTTCATAATAACTTTTTAGATGTTTTACAATTAGCACTTTATCATTAATGTCTCAAAAATAACCATAACAATTGTATGAATTATTGCATGGTCGATTTATTTGTAACAAGTTTAAAAAATTCATTAAAAATTAAAAGCATTACTACAGTCCATTAACATCAACGGTTACTTTTTTAATCCTATCTCCCTGAGCCTTTCATTTAAATATTCCCCGGCTGTGATCGGCTCATAGTTTAATGGGTTTTGTGTGGTGATACAAGAGGAAAGGCATGTGAGATCCATTTCGGATTTTGGGTGCAAAAAGAATGGTATGGAGAAACGCGGAGTGTGCCATCTTTCGCGTGGTGGATTTACCACTCTGTGTGTGGTTGATTTTAATTCATTATTTGTAAGGCGCTGAAGCATATCTCCAACATTCACCACAATTTCGGTTGGTGCGGTTTTAACTGCGATCCAATTTCCGGCAGTATCCATAACTTCCAGACCATCAGCGCTTGCACCAACTAATAATGTAATCAAATTAATATCTTCATGTTGTTCAGCGCGAATTGCGGAGGCTGGTTCCTGAGTAATTGGTGGGTAGTAGATCGCCCTTAAAATAGAATTACCATTATGGATCTTTTCATCAAAATAAAATTCATCCAATCCTAAAAACAAGGCGAGTGATTGCAACAGATATCGGCCGGAATTTTCAAAACTGCGGTATAATCTGTATCCAAGATCATTAAATTTGGGCATCTCACTCACCTTAACATTTTCGGGATAATTATCTGATATAAATTCTCCATCTGTAACGGTTTGGCCAATTTGCCAAAATTCTTTCAGATCAGCTGCCTGACTATGTTTCGCATGTTCTTTACCGAAGGAGGTATATCCACGTTGTCCGGCTAAACCGGGAACCTCATATTTTCTTTTTGTATTTTCCGGAAGTGAAAAAAAATCTTCCACGGACTTATAAAAATCGTCAACCAATTTTTGGTCTATTCCGTGGTTTTGAACAGCCACAAATCCTACTTCCTGATAAGCCTTACCAAGTTCTGCAACAAATTTTTGTTTCCTTGCCTCATCTCCGGATGTGAAATCGGCAAGGTTTACGGTTGGGATGGAGTTCATGATGGTAAAATTAATGAAAAATGAGTAATGAGTAATGAGTTTACTTCGTGTAGGGAGGATACTAAGATTTCTCCACTAAAGTTTCATATCAGAGGATACAATATTCGGCTGTCGACTGCCTACTCATTATTCATAACTCATTACTCATTCCCTGCTTACATGAGTGATGAGTTATGAGTTTACTCCTAGTGTAGAGGATAATTAGATTTCGCCAATAAAGTTTATTTCGGAGGATACAATATTCGGTGGTCGACTGCCTACTCATTATTCATAACTCATTACTCATTCCCGCCGCTCCATTGAGGCCCTCACTGGGAGTGAGAGCCTCAATTCGCTAGATCATGGCTCCAACCTTCCGTAAAATCTTGGGAAAGGAATAGACTCTCTGATATGCTGACTACCGCTGATCCACATTACCATGCGTTCAAGCCCGAGGCCGAAACCTGCATGTGGAACAGAACCATATTTGCGCAGATCGAGATACCATTGGAATGCTTCGACCGGTAATTGTTCATGTTTGATTCGTTCGAGCAACATATCGTGATCATCTTCGCGCTCAGCACCGCCAACTATTTCGCCATATCCTTCGGGTGCAAGAACATCAACACCTTTCACATACCTCGGATCTTTCGGATCGCGTTTCATGTAAAATGCCTTTATTGCAGCCGGCCAATTGTAAACCATAACGGGACAAGCGAATAATCTCGTTAAGACTGTTTCATCAGATCCACCGAAATCATTTCCGTGTTCAAAATTTTGAGCGGAGAGAAGCCATTGAGGAATATTATCGGCTTTTTCCTGCAGGTCTTTTATCTCATTTTTCAGCGTATCGATCTTATTTTTATTGAAATTTATCTCCCCTTGTTTTAAAGTGCCACCACTAATTTTATTCTCGCGTTCGGATATTTCATTTTCTAACGTTGTGATCTTTGTTTTAAGATCAAGGAGATCATTTTCTAAGGTTTTAATGCTGTTTTTTCCATCCACATCTTTTTCTCCTCTTATAATTTTCACTGCATCATCATAATGAATTCTTGGAAATTGTAATGAAACTGCATTGGTTAAAAATGATATGTTGCGTTCTAAAATTTCTAGTTCTTCCTTGCAATTTTCCAAAACATCGGCAACCACCGATTTCAAAAACTGTTCAATTAGATCCATGTCCATATCAAGATCATAAAAAGCCATTTCCGGTTCTATCATCCAAAATTCAGAGAGATGTCGTCTTGTTTTACTTTTTTCAGCGCGAAAAGTTGGTCCGAAAGTATAAATTTTACCATGTGCAAATGCCAGAGATTCGCCATATAACTGTCCACTCTGACTCAGATATGCCGGTCGTCCGTAAAAATCGGTCTCAAACAGGGTGGAGGTGCCTTCACATGCATTTCCCGTAAAAATCGGGGCATCCATTTGCAAAAAATCATTCCGTTGAAAAAAGTTGTGTATTGCAAAGATCACCCTGTTGCGCAAACGCATCATTGCCCATTGTTTTTTACTGCGAAGCCATAAATGGCGATTATCTATTAAAAATTCAATTCCATGTTCTTTTTTTGCAATAGGATATTCTTCCGCAATTTGAATAATTTCCAAACCTGATACCTGAATTTCAAAACCACCAACCTGGCGCTCATCTTTAACCACTACTCCTAAAAGCGAAAGAGAACTTTCCATGGTTAATTTTTTTGCCGATTCAAAAACCTCCGGATCAACCTTATTGGCATCTACCACACATTGTGAAAATCCGCTTCCATCACGTAAAATAATAAAAACAAGCCCTTTACTTTCCCGTTTATTGCTCACCCAACCCTTAAGGGTAACCTCTTTACCTTCAAATTCATGTAATTCTCTTATGTATTGAAATTTTTCTATTCGCATATAATAAAAATTAATGGGTGCAAAATTACGATGAATTTTTGGTGATGAAGAAGGAGGAGTTGAAATCAATAATCAAATTTTTCTTTTCATACAAGAGTAAAAACAACCTAAACAGAAATAATTTCGGGGTAAATTTGGGGCGGGTTAGATCTAATAAGAAATGTTACACCAAAGACTTAGTCAGAAATTATTACAAAAATTATCGCCACAGCAAATTCAGTTGATGAAATTGTTGCAGGTGCCAACCGATCAATTGGAGCAGCGTATTAAGGAGGAGTTGGAATCAAACCCCGCACTGGAAGAAGGGGATAATGAGGAGGAGGAACTTACCAGCACCGAAGAAATGTTCCGGGAAGAAGAGGGTGGAAAGGAGGAAAGCGGGGACGAAAAAGATGATGCCACCAACGATGAACTTGATCTGGATGATTATATCAACGACGATGAAACCGCGGATTATAAAACGCGGGATGATAATTATGGCGACGATGATGATGACAATAAAACAGTTCCATATGCAATAAGTGATACTTTTCACGAAAACCTGAGTAAACAACTCGGTATGTGCGATATGGATGAACGCCGTGAAAAAATTGCACAACAAATTTTAGGCAGTATTGACGACGATGGATATTTAAGAAGAGAAATTTCTGCTATTGTGGATGATCTGGCATTTTCCCAAAATGTTGTTACAGATGAGGATGAGATAATTGAATTATTGGATATGATTCAGGGATTTGATCCGCCGGGAGTTGGTGCACGCGATCTTAGAGAATGTTTGTTATTGCAGTTAGAAAGAAAATTGCATACTAAAAGTGTGAAGACCGCGATAAATATTGTTGAGAATTATTTTGAAGAATTTACTAAAAAACATTACGAAAAATTAGCAAAACATTTAAAAGTTGAGGAAGAGGAATTAAAACCTGCCGTTAGCGAGATCATAAAATTAAATCCAAAACCGGGAGGCTCTGCAAAAGAAGATGGCGGAGCTGCTTTTCAATATATTATTCCGGATTTTACAATTATTAATAATAACGGCGAACTTGAACTGAAATTAAATTCGCGCAACGCACCCGAATTACATGTAAGCCGCGATTTTAAGGAAATGGTGGTCGACTATAAAAAAAGTGCATTAAAAGATAAAAAACAAAAGGAAGCCATTTTATTTATCAAACAAAAAATTGATGCGGCAAAATGGTTCATAGATGCAATCAAACAAAGGCAGCACACCTTGTGGAGTACGATGTATGAAATTATGGTGCATCAATACGATTTCTTTTTAACGGGTGATGAAACACAAATGAACCCGATGATATTAAAAGATATTGCCGAAAAAACCAACCTCGATATTTCAACCGTAAGCCGTGTTGCCAATAGCAAATATGTACAAACGGAATTTGGCACTTATTCCTTAAAATTCTTTTTTAGTGAATCCTTATCAACGGATTCAGGTGAAGAGGTTTCTACACGCGAGGTAAAGAAAATTCTTTCAGGATTAATAGAAGCAGAAAATAAAAAAATTCCTTTGAGTGATCAGGAATTGATGGAAGACTTGCGGAAACGCGGATATAATATTGCAAGAAGAACTGTTGCAAAATACCGGGAACAACTAGATATTCCTGTGGCCAGGTTAAGAAAGGAATTATGATAAAAAAGATCTTTGGTCACTTTTTCTCCATTCTTTTTATCCCATTACTGCTACCTCTATACGGATCAATTTACGCTATTTATTCCAATCCTTTTGATTATCCCGATCAGGGTATGAATGGGTTGATGCTGTTGCGTGTGGGTTTATTAACCTTTGTTTTTCCTGCATTTACCATTTTATTATTAGCGGCATTAAAATTTATTAAATCGGTGAATGTTTATGAAAGGCAGGAAAGAATAATTCCCTACATAACCGCGGGATTTTTTTACATCTGGGCCTTTTATGTGTTCTATAGGGAAGAATTTTATCCCCCGATCACCTTTATTTTATTGGCCTCAACAATTGCTGTTTTTCTAAATTTCATGATCAATATTTTGGTGCTGAAAGTGAGTATGCATGCAAGTGGTGCCGGGGGAATGATTGCTACTATAATGATTTTATTGCCCTATGCACATTATAATTCAATGGGAATATTTATAATCACTATTATTTGTGCCGGATGTATAGGTGCAGCCCGTCTCGCACTAAAAGCCCATACCGAACGCGAAGTGTATTATGGATATCTGACTGGCTTTTTCAGTTTTATGGTGGCGTATAATTTCTTCCATTTTTGATCGTGGATGAGATTATGGATCACAGATTTTAGGGATTTCGCAGATTGCACGGATTTAAATTCAATAAAATCCCAAAGCTTACTTAATTGTCAGGAGATATTAGTCAAAAGATTAAACATTCGGCTTACTTAGATCCCACTCATTACTCATTTCACGATGCATAGTCCTTGTTCCAATCGAAGCGACACTCACCACTCACTACTCCCCACTCACTATTCCCCACTCACCCTAACAATATCTTCATTCTTCAACCATCCAACATTCCCATCGGGCATTTTAATTTCCGACCAGCCGTTATCCGATTCGAGTAATTGCACTTTTAATCCTTCGTGAATTAAAAACATATTTGTACTGCTTTCATTGGGTTCGCTTTTAACAATGGAACTGGGTGCCATTACAATGGCAAACTGATAATTCTTATCATAATTATTTCGCGCTATTGCCGAAACAAAAGAGAGGACAAAAAGGATGAAAGAGATAACAATTCCAAAAAAAGCATTTCGTTGATACGCTCTCTTTTTTGAATATCGATAAACGGCAAATCCTGAAAGTGAGATCCATAAAAACAGAATACAAAAAAATGCCCAGCGGTGAACAGAGAAAATTTTAATAAAATCGCGCGACCAGATATTGACCAGAGATTCATTAATTGGATCCATTTTATCCCTGATCCTCAAATTCACTAATTCAAGATTGTATTGAATATCATCATTTCTACCGTCACATAATAATGCGCGTTCATAATTTAATACAGAAAGCGCAAGTTTATTGGTTTTATAATAACAATTTCCCAGATTGTAATACAGAGTTGCACTGGGACCGTTTTCTGTCAATAAATTTTCATATATCTCTATAGATCTTGCATAGTTACCTTTTTCATACATTACGTTGCCATAAACAAAAGTTGTTGTGTCAATATCCGAATAAGTGCTGTCTGCCTGCCCAAAGGCCGGTAAAATAATTGCAATAAATAAAAGGGTCGAAATAAATTGTTTTCTCATTTTATTTCCGTTTCCAGTTTAGTAATTAGGTCAACTGCATCTGTATATACTTCCGTGAGCGCAGCAGAACCTGACTGAGGAGCAAATAATGAAACTTCACAAGTATTAAGAAGATGTAAGGTATTGTTGGAAGTGCTTTCTGACACCTGATGGCGCAATAAAACATCTTGAATATTTTCCTTTGAAAGTTGACTGTGTTTAATATTGAGTTTATCACCCAAATATCCCCACACGGTCTTAATAATTTCGTCATAAAAAGCTTTTGGATTATTTGCTGTAATAAATTCCTTCGCTTTTATGAGTCGTTTTTTTGCTGTAACGTTTGCTTTTGAATATTTAAGTGCTACATGATCATTTAATATTTTTTTGCGTTTTGCGGTAAGAATAAATAAACCTAACCCTGCAAAAAAAGGCAATCCAAGAAGTGTGTAAAATACACCTGTTCCATAAAACCGGGCATCAGCATTTTCATAATTTGGTCCGGTCTTTTTTATAAACCTGATATCGTTTGCCAGCATCTCCACATCTTCTTTATTCGAGGCATAATTTCCAACAGAGGGATTATATCCAGGGCCTTCCTGAACGATAACCTTATAGGGTTCAGATTTTATTGTTTCGTATTTTTTCTTCGTAGGATCTAAAAATGACCATGAATAAGCGGGAATCGAAAACTCACCCGGCGACCTCGGAATTAATAAATATTCGTAGGTTTTGGAATTTCCATTTGTATAGGTTTTTGGTTCATATGTTTCCCAGCCCGGAGGAAGAATTAATTGCGGGGCATTAAATAACTCAAGGTTTCCATTGCCTGTAATAATTACTCTATACGTAAGTGGTTCATCAGTTTTAGTGGATAATGAATTTAGTTCTGTCTTCATAGTGAATTTTCCAACAGCACCATTAAAATCAAAAGGGGCATTTGCCGGCAATTCCAATACATTTACTTTTACTGTTGAAGAAGAAACGGTGGTGCGAACTTCCTTATTTCCGGAATTAAATGGATTGGAAAAAAAATCATCTAAATAATCCTGCATGGGATCACTTGATTTAGTTTTTTGCTTTTTCAGATGCACTCCAAATAAACCGTCCAGGGTAATCGGATCTATCTCTAATTTTCCAACTTTTTGTGCTGTGAGGATCGTTTTTTTAAAAGCACTTACCTCATAAACTTCACCATTTATTGTTTCCGTTTGTGCCACTTGTTCACTTAATTCAATTTCCGTTGCATAAAAACCGTCGTATTTAGGAACCTTAACGGCTTGCATAATTCTATATCCATAAATGGAGGAATTTTTTTTAACACAAAATTTCAAGGTAACAGTAACATCTTCTCCTTTATATATTTCCTGATCACTTACTTCCGTTTTTATCAAAATATTTTCCTGAATATATTTATTGATATCAGAATTTGTCTCATTTTGTTTAGTTGTTTGATCGGTTGTATTGTTTTGTGTTGATGTTGGTTTGTCTACCACTTCTACTGTAATTGGTTGAGAGGAAAGTGTTTTGTCGTTTACCTTACCATAGGCGGCACCAATAGCAAATTTTCCAATGTTTTTTGGTTGCAGTACATAGGAATAGGAAACAGATGATGTCACTTTTCCATTTACGATCATTGTACTCGACGATTGATTAGGACCTCCAACTACCATGAAGTCAGGCATGGATGGTGGTCGGAAATCGTTTATGGCTCCCCCGTTATTCAGCGTAATGGTTAATTGAAACCTTTCACTAAGTCCAACCTTAGGTTTACTCACACTGGCACTTAAAGATGCCTGTTGCGCAAATATTTGCACAATACACAAGATCAAAATACCGGTTGTAAGAATCTTTTTCATAATTACCAATCTTTTTCTGCATCTGCTCCGGAAGCCTGCACCTTTTGTTTATTTACCTTTTCCTGCACATTTTTATCATCCTGATTTAATGCCTGCATTATACGCTCCAACTCTTCTTTTGTATATTGTTTAGGTTGTGATTGTTTTTGTTCTTGTTGCTGATCTTTTGGTGGTTGTTGCTCTTTATTTTGATCCTGCGGCTCATCCTTTTTCTGTTCGTCTTTTTTCTGATCCTCTTTCTTGTCATCCTGATTCTTATTTTGTTGCTGTTGTTGTTGCTGAATCATTTTTTGTGCGTATGCGAGATTGTATTTTGTATCCGCATCTTCAGGATTATTGCGCAATGATTGTTTGTATGCATTGATACTTTCTTCATATTTTTTTTGTTCCAATAAAGTATTGCCCATATTGTGATAAGCCTGCGACCTCACTTCAGGATCATTCGTGTTTTCTGCAGCCTTTCTAAATTGCTCTAAAGCACCTTCATAATCCTTTTGTTGAAATAATGAATTCCCAAGATTAAAATTACCGGCATCAGAATCGGGATTTACTTTCAATGCATCGTTATAGCTATTTTGCGCACCGCTGTAATCTTGTGTTTTGTATTTTTTATTTCCCTCCTCAATAGATGCATTTTCCTTTTGTGCAATCAATAAATTGGAGCTCAACAATAAAAATATAACTAGTGTATATTTCATGTCAATTGTTTTTTTCTGTGTCAAATAAATTAATTTTTTCAAGCCACTTTGGTTTTCTGTCTGATAAAAAGAATTCTAATGTCATCAACAATAAACCAATTCCTAAAAATATCTGAAAGTGATTTGCATATTCAGAAAATTCAAAAGAATCATCTTTTGTTTTATCGAGAGCATCAATTTCATCATATACCTTTTGCACAACTTTTCTTCCCTCACTAACATTCATATATAGTCCACCCGATTCCGCTGCAAGATTCTGCATCATTTGTTCATTTAGTTTTGTAAGAACAATATTCCCTTGTTTATCTTTTTTAAATCCGTCAGAATTGGTTCCTTTTTTTAACGGAATAGGGCCTCCCGTTATGGTGCCCACACCAAGTGTTATTATTTTTATATTTTTATCGGCTGCTTTTTTAGCCATTTCAATGGCATTTTCATCATGGCTTTCTCCATCAGTAATGATAATGATAGCCTTTCCTTTTTTGGAATTTCCCTCTCCACCACTTTCAAATTCTACTAAGGCGGTCTCAATTGCTTTTCCGATCTCCGTCCCCTGTGAAGAAACCATTCCGGTATTTATGGTATTCAAATACATGAGTGCAGCACGAGAATCTCTTGTTAGAGGCATTTGAACGTAACTCTGTCCTGCAAAAACGATCAAACCAATTTTATTTGAGGAAAGTTTATCTATCAATTGACTCGTTGTGAGTTTTGCCTGTTCAAGTCTGTCGGGTTTTACATCCGTTGCAAGCATACTGTTAGAAACATCAAAACAAATAATAACCTCTGCACTTTCACCACTTATTTTTTGTTTTTTGGACCCCATTCGCAGATTGGCCAATCCTATAGTGAAAAATGCTAATGTTAATACCAATAAAGAGATCTTTATCCATTTTCTTTTCAGCGAATTTTGTTGCATCAGGCGATTGATCAAATGTTCATCACCCAATTTTTTTATTGCCCCGTTACGCCATGATACATAAAAATAAAATAATACCACAACCGCAGGAAGCAGAAATAATAAATATAAATATGTACTGTTTTCGAACTGCATTTATGTTACTGATCTGAAAATTGTATGTGTTAAAATTAACTCAAATAATAATAAAATAAATCCCGCCAAGGCAAACAAATGAAATTGTTCGTCGTATCTTCTGGTAATATCCACATCTATTTTTTGTTTTTCTATTGTATCAATTTCACTGTAAACTTCTGAGAGTTTTTCTTTAGATGTTGCCTTAAAGTAGGTGCCGCCAGTGATATTCGCAATTTCCTTTAGTGTTGTTTCATCAAATGAAATGCGTGGGTCAAGATCAAAAACTCTTCTTCCGTTTTTATCCACTACCGGAATAGGCGTATTTGTTTCACTTCCCACACCTATGGTATATACACGAATATTTAATTGTTTGGCAGCATTAGCGGCATCTAAAGGAGAAAATTTTCCTCCCATTCTAACACCATCGGTTAAAAGTATAATTACTTTAGTACTTAAGTTGCTTGTGTCCGCCAACCTGTTCACTGCCATAAATAATCCATCACCAATTGCAGTGCCATCTTGTAAGTACCAATTATCTGCATTATCCACCTGCGTTTTTAATAATTCGTGATCCAGTGTTGCAGGACATTGCGTAAATGTTTCTCCGGCAAAAACCACCAGGCCGATCCTGTCACCGGGGCGACTGTCGATAAATTCTTTTGCTGCAACCTTTGCCGCTTCCATTCTGTTTGGCCTGAAATCAATTGCATACATACTTGTAGAAACATCCAACGACAGCATCATATCAATTCCTTCTGAAGATATCTTTTTATTGCTGAAACCTGTTTGCGGTCGCGCAAGTGCAATTACGATCATAATAAAGCTCAAAATCCTTAAAATAAATAATGAAGGCAACCATTTAATTTTTGCGGGAGTAAAGTTTTGTTTTTGCAATCCACCTAAAGATGAAATTTTAAACTCCACATATTTATTCCGGGCCCGATTTTTATAGTAATAGATATAAAGAGGCAGCAGCATTAGCAGCAGAAAAAACCAGGGGTCTTCAAATCTAATATCTTGTATAAAATCCATCATTGTTTTAATTCCGGTTTTGTTTCCACAGGTTTTGTTGTTTCTACAAAAACAAAGGCATTTTGAATTGCCTGAATATTTTCATTTTGAAGCGGTCGCGATTTTGCAAATTTTGCAAGATCTGCCAATTCAAGAATGTAACGTATTTGTTCCCTTTGTTCAGTTGATATTATTACATTATTTAATTGTGTAAGTATTTCATCAGAGGTGCTTTCCAAGGCATTAATCCCAAATCGTTTTTCCATATAAGCTCTGATAATTTCTGTTAATTCGGAATAATATTGTTTGAGATCATCCTTTTGCCATAATTTTTTAGCATCTAATTCCTTTAGTAACTGCATTGTTTGGTCATAGTAAGAGATAGTTTTTACATTTTCTTTTATTGTGATCTGTATCTTGTTTTTATAGAATACAAAATAAATTACAGCAGCAATTCCGGCAAGTAACAATAATCCACAAACGATAAAGATCCATGTATAATTTTTTACGTTAACATCAATTACCTCTTTTATAGGTTTAATTGTTGAAGTTGTATCTATAGGTATTGTGTTAACCGTAAACAAAACAGAATCTGAATATGCAAAATATGTTGAAGTATCCCGTAATTTTTTATAGGGTATTTTTATTTGTGGGAGATAATAAATACCTGAATCATAAATGCTGAAAACAATTTCCTGACTTAAATGATATGCATTATTGATCCTTGTAGTATCAATGGGATTACTTGTTATAAGTTCGTAAGATGTTACTTCGTTTTCTGCCGGCCAGTCTAGATTATAGGTGGAATCAGAGGTAATATTTAATTGCACACGAATATAATCGCCTATGAGATATTGGCTCTTATCCGTTTTTGCTGATACACTTATCTGTGCATTCAACAAATTTGTGGTAATTAATATAAATATAAATAAAATTCCTATCCGCATACTCGTTAACGCATCATTATTCTTTTCCTAAAAAATTTATGTAATTCGTTGATATAAGGTTTTTCACTGTTAATACTTATGGTATCTGCACCGCTTTTCGAAAAGGTAGTCTTAAATTGCGATACGTTTTCAATAAAATTCTTTTTATAACGTGCTCTTGTGTTTCTATCAGATGTATCTACCCACATCACCTTCTCTTTTTCAGCATCCAACATGCGAACTATACCAACATCCGGTAATTCCTCTTCTCTTTTATCGTGAATATGAACTCCGATAAGATCGTGTTTGCGCGCAGCTATCCTCAATGGTTTTTCATAGTCTGTATCAATAAAATCGCTGAAAACAAAAGCAATACTCCTTTTTTTCACCACATTATTAAAGTATTCCAATGCTAGGGAAATATTTGTTCCTTTTCCGGCAGGAGTTACTTCTATTAGATCACTGATTATTCGCAATATGTGCGACTTCCCTTTTTTGGGAGGAATGAATTTTTCGATACGGTCAGAAAATAATATCACTCCAACCTTGTCGTTATTATTAATTGCAGAAAAAGATAATACTGCAGCAATTTCTGTTATCAGTGCATTTTTCATTTGAATTTGTGTTCCAAAATACGACGACTGACTTACATCAATAATAAGCATAACAGTCAATTCCCGTTCCTCCTCAAACACTTTAATATAGGGATGACTCATGCGGGCAGTAACATTCCATTCTATATTGCGCACATCATCGCCAAATGTATATTCACGCACCTCGCTGAAACTCATTCCCCTTCCCTTAAATGCAGATTGATATTCCCCCGAAAAGATATTTTGCGATATACTCTTGGTTTTAATTTCAATGGATCTGACTTTTTTTAATAATGCTGCCTTCTCCAATTTGGGTCAATTAATTTGGTAATTTATTAATTTGATAATTTGATAATTGGTTGTTTCGTGTTACTACTTTACTGAGACCCTCGCTAAGAGCGAGAGCCTCAGTCCCTCCGTATTAAACGTTTTCAACCCCTTCAACACTTTCAACTTTTTCAACCCTTTCAACTTTTTCTCACGGTACCTCTACTACGTTAAGAATCTCCGAAATAATATCCTCCGAAGTGATATTTTCCGCTTCCGCTTCGTAGGTTAATCCGACGCGATGGCGAAGTACATCGTGACAGATGGCGCGTACGTCTTCGGGAATTACATATCCTCTTCTTTTAATAAAGGCATAAGCTTTACTTGCCAATGCAAGATTTATTGATGCCCTTGGAGATCCACCGTATGTAATGAGATGTTTTATTTTATTTAATTTATAATCTTCCGGCTTTCTGGTAGCAAAAACGATATCAAGAATATAATTCTCAATCTTTTCATCCATATAAACATCTTTTACAATATTTCTTGCAGAAAGAATTTGTTCCGGAGAAATTACCTGTTTTATCTTTATTTCGGCTCCGGAGACATTTTGCCTGATTATGAGCTTTTCATCCTCCTTCGTGGGGTAATTTATCACCACTTTCATCATAAAACGGTCCACTTGTGCCTCAGGTAGGGGATATGTTCCTTCCTGTTCTATCGGATTTTGAGTAGCCAGCACCAAAAACGGCTCTTCTAATTTATAAGTTGTATCACCTATTGTTACTTGTTTCTCCTGCATAGATTCCAATAAGGCACTTTGCACCTTTGCCGGTGCCCTGTTGATCTCATCCGCGAGAATAAAATTCGCGAAAATAGGACCCTTTTTTACACTGAAAACATTGTCCTTTTGATTGTAGATAAGTGTACCTACCAAGTCTGCGGGTAGCAGATCAGGAGTAAATTGTATTCTTGAAAATTTCGCGTTTATTGCTGAAGCTAAGGTCTTGATTGCCAATGTTTTAGCTAGCCCGGGAACTCCTTCCAGCAAAATATGTCCTTGAGAAAGAAGACCCAGTAAAAGTCTGTCTATCATATATTTTTGACCGATTATAACCTTTGAGGTTTCAAGGCGCAGGAGGTCAATAAATGCACTTTCTTCGTGAATACGGTCGTTTAATTCTTTAATTTCAGCAGATGCCAAAGTTTCCATGCAAAATAAGTTTAGTCAATGTGAAAAAGCACGATGTTGCAAAGTTAACAGTGCCTCCTCCCAATTAATTTGGTGCACAAAGTTAATTAAGGTTAATGTAAGGATAAACATTGTTAACCAATGTTTTATAACAAAAACCCTTCCTCTGTATACCTTTAGCAAATATTTATTAAAATCAGAGTATGGAGGATAAAATACATATCACATCTCATTTGGGAACAAATCGGTATAAAACGGTACTAAGCAATGGGCGATCTGAAATTATTGTTGACGAACCAACAGCAAAAGGTGGCACAGACCTTGGTCCAGCACCACGTGAATTATTATGTATGAGTTTGGCTGCATGTACATCCATCACCTTGCGCATGTATGCAGACCAAAAAAAGTGGGAGATTGGTGAAATAAAAGTAGATGTGGCGTTGGAAAATGCAGATTCAGAGGCAATTTTTCACAGGAAAATTAAATTTTCTAATCCGGTTACGGAAGAAATGCAAACCAGATTATTATTAGTAGCAGATAAATGTCCTGTTCATAAAATATTTTCAAGATCAATAAAAATCAATACCGAATTACTGAACGATGAATAAAATGGAAGTGAATAAAGATATTAAAAACAGAGAAGACATTAAAATTATTATTGACGCCTTTTATGAAAAAGTAAAACTCGATGATACGATAGGTTTTATATTTAATGATATTGCCAAAGTAAACTGGACAGATCATTTACCTATCATGTACGATTTTTGGGAAGCCACTGTATTAGGTACCGCAATATATGCGCGAAATGCCATGGCCCCACATTTTAAATTAAATGAAAAAGTAAAACTAACCTCAACACACTTTGATAGATGGGTACTTTTATTTACAGAAACGATTGATGGTTTGTTTGCCGGAGCTAATGCAGAAGCAATGAAAATACGCGGGAAAAATATTGCAGGATTAATGTTATTTAAAATGGGAGATGAGAATAAATTGAGGATAGTTTAATTTCAACCCGGATATTCTACAAAATTATTCTCTGTTTCATACAGTTGAATTTTAATATCAAATGCCAGATCAAGATGATGTCTGAATTTCGCCCAAATTACCTTTGCAATATTTTCAGCGGTGGGATTTAAATATTTAAATTCAGGTACATCCAGATTTAAATTATTATGATCGAAGGGTTCTATCACCAATTGATCTATAAGATCCTTTACAATTTTAAGATCAATTACATATCCTGTCTCAGGATTTATATCACCCGTTATTTTTACAATAAGCGTGTAGTTGTGTCCGTGGAAATTCGGATTATTACATAAACCAAAAACGCGGTCGTTCGTCATATCATCCCACGCCGGATTAAATAATCTGTGTGCCGCATTAAAAGTGGCTCTTCTGCAAACGGTAGTTCTCATATCGCAATAACAAACAGTAAACTACAAAGGTTGTTAAAAAAACAGGAAAGAGTGCTATTTTGTGTTTGATGTTAATTAGATTGTTTCCAGATAAGATTTTTGGCTTAATTTTGCTGCTATTACACAGATGGTCAAGGAAAACACAATACATACCTTCAAAGTGCCTTCTATTGAGGGTGGAGAAATTGATTTCTCAACATTTAAGGGCAAAAAATTGCTCATAGTGAACACTGCAAGCGATTGTGAATTCACTACACAATACCATCAATTACAGGAATTATTTACAAATTTTAACAACAATCTGGTGGTTGTTGGATTTCCCTCCAATAATTTTGGTGAGCAGGAACCAGGCACAAACAAGGAGATCCGTAATTTTTGTTCTTACCGTTACGGCGTTACATTTCCGTTGGCTGCAAAAAGCGAGGTAATAGGCGAGTCGATAAATCCTGTTTTCAAATGGTTAAAGGAACAAAGTCTGGATGGTGATCTCAATAAATCCATCACCTGGAATTTCCAAAAATTTCTGCTAAACGAAGAGGGAGAATTAATTGCCGTATTTCCACCATCAGTTGATCCGATCAATGAAGAATTAATGGGTTTGCTGAATTTGAATTGATATTTCTTTTCAAAACTTATGACGTGTAAAATGCAAGGCCAATAAGTCGCGAAGGTACACAAAGGATTTGAGTTGAATTTTCAGGAGATGATATTTCTCTTGAATTTGGTATAAATTGGAATTTTTATAAAAAATATTTTTTGTTAAATAACTTATTTCCATCTTTCCCGTCGAAACTTTGTTATCCTTGGTCGAAAAAGATCCACTCTAAATCTTAACTTTATCCCAAAATATTTTACGTGTTTTTTAAAGATGTAACAGGTCATATCAAAATAAAACAACAACTGATAAAGGCTGTTCAGGAAAACCGTGTAAGTCATGCTCAGCTGTTTTTAGGGCCTGAAGGTTGCGGAAATCTTGCAATGGCATTGGCCTATGCTCAATTTATAAATTGCGAAAACAGAACTGAGGATGATTCCTGCGGAAAATGTCCGGACTGTATTAAATCACAAAAATTTATTCATCCCGACATTCATTACACTTTTCCTTTTGTTAAAACCGACAAAAAAGAATTATGTGCCGATTATATGCCTGATTGGCGAGAATTTCTGCAAAAAACTCCTTATGCAAATTACAATCATTGGATAACATCCATAGCGGCAGAAAATAAACAGGGCAATATCACCTCCAAAGAATGTTCCGATATATTGCGGCGCTTAAGTATGAAAAATTTTGAGGCAACATATAAAGTATTAATTCTTTGGTTGCCCGAATTTCTAGAAAAAGAAGGGAACCGATTATTAAAAATAATAGAAGAACCACCCGACAATACCGTTTTTATTCTCGTAGCAAATGATCAGGAAAGAGTATTAAATACCATCCTTTCCCGATTACAGATATTAAAATTCAACAGGCTTAGCGATGAGGAAATAATTGGAGCATTGTGGGAAAAATTCAATATTCCCGCTGCACAATCAAAAAAAATAGCAGCTCTGAGTGATGGAGATTTTAATGAGGCTGCTCAACTTGTCGCTATGGAAGAAGATGGGGACGGGATTCTGATCCGCGAATGGATGGAAGTGTGTTATAGACAGAATATTAAAGGGTTATATGCATGGAACGACAAATTTGTGAAACAAGGCAGGGAGAACCAAAAAAATTTCTTTCAGTATTGTCTGCACTTTTTTAGGGAAATATTGCTTATTGAAGCAGGTGCTGCTAGTATTTCTAAGCTTACCGATGCCGAATTGAAAACGGCTGCGGGACTAGGAAAGCTGCTCGGTGTAGAAAAAATTACCCGAATACTCGAACTGTTTGATAAAAGTATTTACTTTGTAGAAAGAAACGTAAATCCTAAAATATTGATTGCATACGTTTCTATCACCCTTTTAAAACAGTTTCAACCAAATTACAATTACCGTGAACCATTTTTCGAAAAGTGGTCCATTTAAAAGATATACGAAATGAGTTGTGCAGGATGTTCAGTTGGTTCCAATACAGGAACTCCTACGGGATGCAAGAGTAACGGGCATTGTGCCACCGGAGGATGTAATAAATTAAACACCTATGATTGGTTGCGTTTTCTTCCGGTTCCCGTGGGTCAGGAGTGTAACGTGCATGAAATAAGCTTCAAAAACGGGATACGCAAAGGCTTTTACGCAAATAAAAATAAGGTAGATGTGATGACCGGCGACATGGTTTGTGTTGAGACAGATAGCGGTTTTGACGTTGGGAGGATCTCTCTTTCCGGTGAATTGGTGAAATTGCAAATGAAAAAGCGCAAGGTAAATGCAGAAAGTCAATTTTTACCCATTTTGCGTAAAGCAACGGAAACTGATGTTCAAAAAATGATGGAAGGTCGCGCTATGGAAGGTGCAACAATGCTTAAAGCGCGGAAATTTGCCCGTGAACTCAATCTCGACATGAAGATTGGGGAAGTGGAATACCAGGGCGATAAGAGAAAAGCAACTTTTTATTATATCGCTGATGACCGTGTCGATTTCAGGGAATTAATAAAATTATATGCCAAGGAATTCCGGGTCAAAGTAGAGATGCGCCAGATCGGAGCAAGGCAGGAAGCAGGTAAAATTGGAGGATTGGGATCTTGTGGCCGCGAATTGTGTTGCTCAACTTGGCTAACAGATTTTAAATCGGTTGGAACAAATGCCGCCCGTTATCAGAATCTCAGTATTAATCAATCAAAATTATCCGGGCAGTGCGGCCGGTTAAAATGTTGTTTGAATTATGAGCTGGATACCTATATGGATGCCTTACATGAGTTTCCGAAGGATGCTGATTTTTTAAGAACTGAAAATGGTGATGCGCGTCTGGTGAAAACAGATATCTTTAAAAAATTAATGGTGTATGAATATAGTGATGCAAACAAACAGTATGCTTTAACTATTGATAAAGTAAAAGAAATTCGCGCCATGAATGTGGAGGGTAAAAAACCGGATCATCTCGAAGGATTAAAAGTGGAAGCTGAACCTGCCAAAAAAGAGGTGGATTATATTAATGTAATTGAACATGTAAGTTTAAAGACCATCGAAAAAGCAGGCAGGAAAAATAAAAATCCAAATCAGCGAAACCCGAATCAAAGAACTCCAAATCAGAAAAATCCAAATCAAAGACCACAAAATCCGAGACCGCAAAATCAGCAGGATAATAATCCAACCCGGAATAAAAAACCTGAGGACAGAATAAATCCGATCCGCGAAAACAGAAATCCGAACAGAGATAATCGAAATAATCCGAACCGCGATACCAGAAACAACCCCAATCGCAATAACAGGAATAATCCGAACAGAGACAATAGAAATAATCCGAATACCAGAGATAATAATCCTGACGATAAAAAATAATTTGTTTTGAAAAAGGTTTTCCTAATATATTGTTTACTTACAACTTCAATATTTTTTTCCGCTTGCGAGAAATCGCGTGTTTTCGATAAAAATATTTCGCTGGAAAAGGAGGGATGGTTTTATGGGGAAAAGGAAAATTTTGAGGTATTTATTTTAGATACCAATACCACCTATAATTTATATATTAATGTTCGCCATACAGATGAATATCCATATAATAATCTGTGGGTGAATATGACCACAATTTTTCCGGATAGTACTATTCAGGAAAATAAGGTAAGTGTTATTTTATCAGAATCAAATGGCGAGTGGATCGGTACTTGTGTAGACGGTATTTGTTATAATTCGGTACTTGTTCAAAGTAATTTTTTACTTGATCAAAAAGGAAAATATACCATTTCTCTTGAACAAGATATGCGTATGAATCCACTTCCTTTTGTTTTAAGTATTGGGGTTAAGTTGGAGAAGTTTGGTATAAGCACTCCCAAATAATTCATTCCAATATTCTTTTTTATCATCCTAAATCCGAACAATCCGCGTCATTAACGGTCCTCTTTTTTCATTCCTTAATTCCTTCATACTTTTGTTTTTACATCCTGCACTGAAAATAAGTATCAATATAACTATAAATGATGAACGCATATTACCAATTTAAGTGTGGTTGTAAATCCCATTCTTTGGGCTTCATAGTATTTGTCATACTTTTATGACGGCTTAGTACCACTGAACGGGGGCTATGCCCAAAGTTATTTGAAATATCTGGATTTGCTTCAAATTGAATTAATACTTTTATGCACTCTAGCATTGCTTCTTCTCCCCTATAATTCTGCACTGCTCTCCATAGTGGTGTATTTCCTTTGTCGTCCTTAATATCTACAAGAGCGCCGTGCTTAATTAATGCTTCTACTAACTTTGGATTTTGTTGCACTACTGCATAATGAAGTGGAGCAGATAATTCTTTGTTTTGTGTATTGATGTCTACACCATTTTCTACCAACGTTTTTATTATTTCATCCGGATTGTAATGTAGTTCAGAAGTATGAGTAACATAATAATGCATAACAGTAATACCTGTTCCCCATTTCAGATTTACATTCTCTGCTTTTTTTAATACAGAGGCAACTGTCTGTAAATTATCAGACATGATTGCCTCTTGTAATTTAATAAAATCAATCATATATTATTATCCTCCCTGTTTAATTTTTGCCTTTTGTTCATTCCCTTTTTTATCTCCTTAAATCCGCCCGATCCGCGTTATCAGCGTTCCCCCTTTTTTTTATTCCTTCATTTTTTCTTTCCATTCCCTCAGACCTACCAGGTTAAAAAAAACCTGGTAGGTCGAGGGTGTTCATTGTTTCATTCCTTCATTTTTTTCCCTTCCAACCCCTTCCTTCCTTCCCCTTCGAATCTTCTACCTTCGAATCTTTCATTCCCACTTCATTTCCAAAACCTGCGGACAATGATCACTGTGCATTGCATCGGGATAGATCTTTGCTGCTACGAGATCATTAGATAAATTTTCAGTAACTGCGATGTAATCAATTCGCCAACCTTTATTATTTACACGTGCATTTGCCCGGTAACTCCACCAGGTATATTGATGTGGATCCTTATTAAAAAAACGTAGACTGTCGATATATCCGGAACCATAAAAAGTATCCATCCAGGCACGTTCCTCCGGTAAAAATCCCGAGCTGTTCTTATTTCCCTTTGGATCATGAATATCCAAGGGAGTATGCGCAATATTATAATCACCACAGACAATTAATTTTTTTCTTTCTTTCTCAACCTCTTTTAAGTGTCCGGTTATAAAATCGAGAAATTTATATTTAACACCCTGACGAATATCTCCGGTGGTTCCTGAAGGAAAATAAATGGAATAAACGCTTTTATCACCATAGTCTGCCCGAATAACTCTTCCTTCACAATCAAAATCATTATTTCCGCAACCCATCACAACATTATCAGGTTTTATTTTGGAAAAAATAGCAACCCCACTATAACCTTTTTTCTCTGCAGGGTGCCAATAATGATGATAACCCATTTGATCAAAAAGAGTAACATCCAACTGTGCCGGCTCTGCCTTTAATTCCTGAACACAAATTATGTCAAAGGCGTGTTCACGCACCCATTCGAGCCAGCCGCGATTCATTGCAGCACGTATTCCATTAAGATTGTAGGTAATTATTTTCATTTAAATATGTTTTTAACTGATTAATAATTGTAAAATTAGAAAGGAGTTGTTATATTCGCCACCAAATAACACACAAATGATAAAATATTTAACTTTCTCCATTTTCTTTTCCCTTTTTACCTTGCTTTCATTGGCACAGGCTCCTACGCAACCATATATCATTTTAATTACTATGGATGATATGAATACCATGATGGAAGGTTACGAATATTTTCCTCAGGCTTCAACACCAAATTTAAATACATTGGTTCAAAATGGAACTGTTTTTACAAATGCAAATTGTGCTTCACCAAAATGTGCTCCGGCAAGAACTTCGCTTGTTACCGGAAAAGACGTTTTATACACTCAGGTATATGACAATACAAGTTATGCATGTTATAATTTCAGAAAAAATTTTCAGGTGGCAGATGGAAATGGTGAAGTATACACCTTGCCCGGATATTTAAAAGATAATGCAGATTATTATACTTACTCAATTGGAAAAGTATTTCATTGTTATGAAGCATTTTCTGATTATGATGCCGAAACACCCGATCCATGTTTAAAAGAATTATCGTGGAATAATGCTTTTGTTTATGTGGAAGATGATATCATCAATCCGATAGGTGATGCGGAAAATGAAGGGATTTTTACCTTAAAATGGGCGCGTCTCGACGATACTTTAATTGATTATATGGAAGATGATGTGAGCGTAGATGCAGCTATAGAATTTATTGATGATTTCGCAGAATTCGGGCCATCTGTTACTTGCGGAAATCCCTTTTTCCTCGGATTAGGAATTAAAAAACCGCATGCAAATTTTTATGTTCCTGAGAGTTTTTTCGATGATGATTATGTAGAAGATATTTATGCTGAACCCTTTAACAAACCATATAATGAACCTTATAATGCTTTTCCATATAACGGACTTGTTATGCCGCCTCAACCGGACCCACGCTGGGCGGATTACGATTCACTGGGATACATGGGACAGTTATTTGCTTCCGACAATGAAGCTCAGCTCTTTGATGATTATGGTGAAAGTTTAATTACCCTGCCGGAAATTGAAGCTGGTATAAGTGATGCAGAAAGAATTGAAATAATAAATGAAACAGAAAGGGCCAATGCCATTTTAGCATACAAAGCGGGTATTAATTTTTTGGATTATGAATTAGGAAGATTTTTAACTGCGCTGCAAGCACATCCTGAAATTTATAATAATTGTGTAATTATTCTAACTTCTGATCATGGTTTTTCTCTTGGAACTAAAAGACACTGGGGTAAATTTTCCATGTGGGAACCTGATGTTAGAGTCCCGTTGGTTTTTACTGATATGCGTAATCCTGTTGCTCAAACCTGTGGTAAAAGTGTAAGCACTCTCGATATTTTCCCAACAATTTTAGACCTTATTGATATTCCTGAACCAACATTTGCAGCTGGTGGAAGATATCTTGATGGACATAGTTTTTTACCTTTAATGAACAACCCTGAATTAATGTGGGAAAAACCATCTCTCTCCACCGTTAAAACAAAAAATCCGATGGGTATGATAAATGAAGCTTCTTGTTTTCCGCAATACAGTATACGCAATAACAGATTTAAATATATTAAATATCAGACCAATAATACTCCGCCACTTTTAACGTGCGATGAGACAGCAAGTTTTAGCGAGGAAGAATTATATGATATGGGAGTTAATCGCGAAACAGATCCATATGAATGGAATAATTTAATAAATGATCCTGCCTATGCACCTGTGGTAAATTATATGCATCAGTTTTTACCTGACAGTGCATTATATCTTCAAAAAGCACACATAGTAAACATATCAAATGCAGGTACTGTCCCATGTTTTTTAAAAAATAACAGCAAAATAAAATTACAGGCAACATTATTTGATCCTGAAGGCGCCCCATTAACAGGTGCAGGATATACTTTTAAATGGACAAACAATTTAACGGCAGCAGTATTTACCGGTAAAAATTATAATTTTAATATGTTGACAGTTACACCTGCGGTTTATTCGAGTGCCGACAGAATATTATTTTATCTCGAAGTTACGGAAACCGCTACCGGTGAACTTGTGGCTTTTAATACCAAAACATACTTTGTTAATAATGCAAATACTCCAATCGGTGGTTTTACACTTACAAATGATATCCCTGCATTATCTACCACTATAAATACTTATTCATTATCAGGGAGTTATACCAATACTTATTGGAATTTTGGTGACGGTAGTACATCGGAAGATTATTTGCCCGACACACATTTTTATACAGCACCGGGAGTTTACACTGTAACTAATTATATTCAATATGGAAATGGTTGTTTAAAAAGTTATAATCGCAGCGCAACTTTATTGCGTGATGGATTAACTGAATTTGAATGTGCATTATATCCGAATCCCGCAAGTACTCAATTGAATATTACCCTGCAAAATGAAATTAAGGATGCACGAATACTCATATTAAATACTTTGGGACAAGTTGTTTATATTACCACAAAAAATTCTCAGAACAAATCAATACAAATCGACATACAAAATATCCCTTCCGGATCTTACATTCTTGAATTAAGATCAGAAGAAGTATTCACAACCTCTAAATTCGAAATCGTAAGATAATTTTTCTGTATTAAGGATATCAGCCAATAATGGTCTGATATCCTTAATATATTCGTTTATTCCCTGAGATCTTTAGCGCCAAGGTTGCAATCCCATACCATAAAATTGAGTTATAAATACACTTCACTAACTCAAACCTGCATTTCACATTTAAATTAGGTCACTTCGCTAAATTCAACTTGTTTGCTTGAGGCTTTATGGTAATTTTAGTTGATACAATGTTATGTTCCATTATCCGAAATTGATATTCCATCTGATCTCAATCCTTTCGTTCTTTGTCCGTCCCAAGAATGCGAACCCCATATATTTATCTCCGACCCAATTAATTAACTTAAACAAAGAGCGACAATTTATTTTATTAGCACCACAACTTATAAAACATTCACTCAAACACACACACAATGAAAACCACATTTTTATTTTCAGCTCTGCTATGTGCAGTAATAAATTTGCAAGCTCAGGTTGAGATCACCAAACCAAATATTATTTATATAGTGATCGACGATCTCAATGATTATGTTGAACCCTATTACGGACATCCGCAAGTAAAAACTCCTAACCTAAAAAGTATTGCTGACAGCGGTACAGTTTTTTTAAATGCCTTTGCCACATCACCTGTCTGTGCTGCATCACGTGCAAGTATTTTTACGGGAAAAGATCCAGCGTATACGGGTATCTTAAATAATCAGGATTTAGATTGCAATGATTACAGAGCAAGTTTTACTCCGGGAAATTATATTATTACCTTACCCCAATATCTAAAGGACAGCGCAGGATATTTTACCGCGGGATTTGGTAAAATATTTCATTGTGATGTATCCTCCAACGAATTTGATACTTTAACAATGGATGTTTGTTCTAAAACAAAATCATGGAATAAATTTATTACTCCACACCAAGGCCCAGGAGTACATGCAGCGGCAGAAGCAACGGATGAAGATATTAATCAGTTTAAATGGTCGAAATTGGATAGCAGCTTTGAAGGTTCTTTAGAAGATTATATGGCAACGGAAAGTGTATTGCAAACAATTGATGATTATATAACCCATCCTGATTTATTTTGCAACCGCCCTTTATATATTTCTTTGGGATATCACCTTCCCCATTTGCCAATGTATGTTACAGAAAATTATTACCCGGAATATTATCAGGATGATATTTATGAGGAACCCTTTATTAAACCCTATAACCATCCGGTAAATGCTTTTCCTTATAATGGAATTGTAATGCCACCACAACCAGAAATTCCCTGGAACGACTATGAAAATTTAGGCGTATTAGGTCAAAGTTCTGCAAGTCCGTATATACACAATGGTTTTTTAGGCCACTGCGAATCAATAGACCCTTTACCAATTATAGAAGAAGGACTTTCTGATGAGGAAAGATTAATAATTCTTGGGGAATCAAAACGTGCTAATGCTGTAATGGCATACATTGCATCCATTCATTTTATTGATGCACAGGTAGGCCGAATTTTGGAAAAATTAAAAGAAAATCCTGCGCTTTATTATAATACCGTTATAATAATTAGCAGCGACCACGGATATTCTTTAGGTGAAAAAAAACATTGGGCAAAAAGAGCACTTTGGGAAACAGACCTGCGAGTACCATTAATAATTACTGATAATCGAAATATGCAATCGCAAGTTTGCAACAGCGCAGTTAGTTTATTAGATCTGTTTCCAACAATTTGCGATTTTGCCGAAATTACTGCGCCCGTTTTTCCTGATGGTGAAAATTATTTAGATGGAAATTCACTAACACCTTTTTTAATACAGCCGGAACTCAATATTGAAAGGCCGGTGTTGAGCAGTTATAAACATGAAAGTGCCGAGGAATCATCCTGTTTCCCACAATATTCCGTGCGAAATAGTAGATTTCATTATATCAGATATAGATCAAATAATGACGGTGTGGGTGATGATTGCAACCTGGAACTCTCCACTACTGAAGAAGAACTGTATAAGATCGGTAGAAATCGTGAGGGAGATCCTAATGAGTGGAATAATTTAATAAACAACGACGATTATAAATCCGTTCTTCATTATTTACAGCAATGGCTCCCTGATAGTTCAAAATATTTACAATCTGCTTTTACGGTAAAAATTCATCATCAAACTCTGCCATGTTATTTACCCAATAACGGAAATTTAAAATTAATACCCATCATTTATAATGAACAGGGAATTTTATTGGCCGGTGCAGCACTCAATTCTTATACTTTTAAATGGACCAATAGTATAACCAATGATATATATTTTGGTAAAACCTATATTTTTAACATGGCCTCCATTTTACCGGAAGTATTTGAACTCAACAGTGAAATTTTGTTTAATTTAGAAGTAACCGAAACGGCAACAGGAGCTTTGATGGGATTTAATAATAAAATAGTTCATATAAATAGTCTGAATACACCAGAAGTTAGCTTTGAACTTTATTCAAATGATCTGCAAAACAGTGTAGACATTATTGATTATGTGATCAATGGAACTTATAGTGACAGTTATTGGGAGTTTGGTGATGGCATAAACTCAGAGGAGTTATGGCCTGCCACACATTTCTATTCCGTTCCGGGCACTTATACCATAACTAATTATATAGAATATGGAAATAGCTGTGAAATGCAGGTGGATAGAAACATTGAAATTCTGAGAGAAGCCAAGACAGCTGATGGATTTGAGATATTTCCAAATCCCGCATCAGAAAGGGTAAATATAGCATTGGAAAGGTCAGCGGATCAGGCTCAAATTCAAATAATTAACATGCTGGGTCAAACAATATTCAGTTCAAATACTTTTCCTGCCGGAAATTTGATATATTTGGACATTGAAAAAATACCCGCAGGAAGTTATATTCTGAAATTGAATTCAGAAACCACTTCTACCAGCAAAATAATTGAAATTATTTGAAGCCTACTTTTAAAAAAATCAGATGAAAATACGAATTACTTTTCTCCTTTTTATTTTTTCTATTTTACAACTTTCGGCACAAGTTGTTCCCGTAAAACCCAATTTTATTTTTATTGTGATTGACGATCTCAACGATTATGTAGAAGGTTTTGATGGGCAGCCGCAGGTTGAAACGCCAAATATTAGTGCACTTGCAGCCAGCGGAACAACCTTTCTGAATGCTTATAGCAATTCGCCGGGTTGCGCACCATCACGAACAAGTTTTTTGTCGGGTAAAGACGTTGCCTATACCAAAGTGTTCAATAACGAAGATTATGTAGGTAAATTCAGGAGCAACTTTACTGCAGTAAAAGGCAATGAAGAAGTTTTTTCACTGCCTGAAATATTAAAGGATTCAGGTGGTTATTATACCTACGCGCTGGAAAAGATTTTTCATAATGCAGCATCAAATGATTACGATAAATCAACTCCTGATTTTTGTGAAAAGGATCTATCCTGGAGTAAAATGAAATATTTCAGTGAAACATTAGACATCGTAACTCTGCTGGATAACTATTCTTTCGGCAATTTCAACTGGGGTATGATACCTGATTCGCTGGAAAATATATTACAGGATTATATCATGACCGACAGTGCAGTTCAATTTTTGCATGAATATGCAAACGGCAGTTTTAACACATGCGAAAGACCCTTCTTTTTAGCATTGGGATATAACCGGCCTCATTCAGACAGGTATATTCCGCAAAAATATTATCAGCCCAATTATCTGAGTGATGTTTATGAAGAACCTTTTGTGGCTCCTTATAATACTCCGGCAAATGCCTTCCCTTATAATGGTCATGTGGTTCCGCCCCAACCTGAACCTATTTACAACGATTATTACCAATTACCGGATCTGGGAGTTGGACAGAAGTTAGCCGATTTCGGACAAGGTTATGAAGATCTTCTCGAATATATTGATTTCCTTCCAACGCTGCCTGTCATTGATGCCGGTCTAACCGACGAAGAAAGAACAGATATACTTATGCAGACCGCTGCTTCTAATGAGGCGGCAACTTATGTAGCTGCTGTACAATATATAGATGCCATGATCGGTAAAGTAATGGATACACTTCAGGCATATCCTGAAATTCTTGAAAATACTATTATTGTTTTAATCAGCGATAACGGATATTCACTCGGGGAAAAACGGCACTGGACAAAATGGTCGCTTTGGGAAACTGATCTCCGGATTCCATTTATTATTGTTGACCCCACGAAACCAGGTAATCAGATCTGCAAAAGATCCACATCTCTCATCGATATTTTCCCAACTGTCTGCGATTTAGCGGATGTTGCTTACCCAACCTTTGCAGATGGCAGCGATTATCTTGACGGGCATAGCATCGTTCCTTTACTCGACAACCCGGATCTATTGATTGAAAACCCAACCTTATCTACAACAAAAAGAACTACCGGAATAGGAGGATGTTTCCCGCATTATTCTGTAAGAAATGAAAGATTTCATTATATCCGTTATCAAAAAAACAATAATGGTGATCTTGGTATTACAATTTGTGATTACGACAGTGTCTATTACGAGGAAGAATTATATGAAATCGGAATTGATCGCGACATTGATCCAAACGAATGGAATAATCTTGCAGCAGATCCAAATTACGCCCCGATAATAGATTACCTCGAAGAATTTATGCCCGATGGCTCATTGTATCTGCAAAAAGCATATACAGTTCAAACATCCACAAAAACATTGCCTTGTTTTTTAAGTAATGCAACCAGCGTTAAAATATCATCCTTTTTATATTCAGATAACGGAACTGCAATTACCGGCGCTGCTTTATCAAATTATCAGTTCAAATGGACAAACAATTTAACAGCAGCTATTTTTTATGGTCGCAATTATACCTTTAATACGGCATCCATACCTGCACTTGTTTTTGCTGCAAACGATAAAATAATATTTTATCTCCAGGTAACTGATCTTACTTCTGGTCAGTTGGTTGCGTTTAATACAAAGACCATTTCCATAAACAGCGCAAATACACCATCCTCTACTTTTAATGTTGTAACAGATGCTGTATTGAACAGTGCTGATATAGTTTCCTATAATATTATAGGAAGTTATACTAATACGTATTGGACATTTGGCGACGGTATCATATCAGAAGAATTTCTACCTGATACTCATTTTTATACTTCACCTGGATCATATACAATTAGAAATTATATTGAATATGGTAACGGTTGTCTTAAAAGCAAGGCGAAAAATATTACCATTACCCGAGAAGGGTTGCCTTATTTAAATTTTAATATTTATCCGAATCCGGTTGACGATATTTTAAATGTTGAGATGGATGTTGAAGAAGATGGAACATTACAGATCGTAAATATATTGGGCGAGGTAGTTTTAACGCAAACTATTACTCCACAAAATAAAATTATTCAAATTAATATTTCAGCACTTCCTTCCGGCACTTATATCATTAAAATAAATGCCGGTAATTTTATCGGAAATAAAAAATTTGAAATAATGAAATGATGAAATAATCCCTATGAAACTCAAATTTCACGGACATGCATCTGAAATACTTATTTGTATTGTGTTTAATTTTTCCAATAAAATTACAAGCACAAGTAACACCCGAAAAACCGAATATAATTTTCATTGTAGCTGATGATCTTAACGATTATATTGAAGACCTTAATGGAAATTCACAAATAACCACACCAAATATTAGTCGCATCGCCGATAATGGAACATTATTTACTAATGCCTTTTGCTCCAGTCCCTTGTGTTGCCCTTCCCGAACTGCATTTTTAACCGGCAAAGGCGCTGATTATACAAAAATATACAGCGCTGTAGGATATAAATGCGGCAATTTCAGCCAGATATTTTCAATAATAAACGGAAATGAAGAATATTTTACTATTCCGGGTTACCTGAAAGATAGCGCAGGATATTTTACTTATTCCCTAAATAAAATTTTTCATTGTTACGAAAATTTGCAGGAATATGATGATGAAACTCCGGATGGCTGTGCTAAATCTCTTTCCTGGAATAAAATATTTGCATATAATGATACGGGAGTAATTTCACCCATTACTGTTGTTGTGGAAGAGGGATTAGCAGGAAACGAATGGTCGGCGATCAACGATACCCTGGAACCCTACATGATGGATTACATAGCAGTTGATTCCACAATAAAGTTTATTCAGCAGGTTGCTGCCGGTGAGGATATAGCGTGTCATAAACCTTTTTTTATCGCACTCGGATTAAAGAAACCACATAAACCGGTATATATTCCTGAAAAATATTTTGCAGGTGATTATATAAAAGATTTTTATTTGGAACCCTACAATATTTCCTATAATGATCCCAACAATGCATATCCCACAAACGGAGTTGTAATGGCGCCACAACCTGAAGTGCCATTTTCCGATTATTTTAATTTACCTGCAGGCGGTTTAGCACAGAGCATGGTAGCCGGTGCTGATGATAAATTTGAAATTTGGGCCACCAACCTTGACCCATTACCTACTATCGATCCATTATTAACTGATGAGGAACGACTCGAGATTTTAGCATGGTCAAAAAGAGCCAATTTAACAATTGCCTATATGGCAGCGGTTAAATATATAGATGCGCAAATCGGAAGGCTTTTAGATAGTCTTGAAAATTATCCTGCCCTTTATAATAATACCGTGATCATATTTATCAGTGATAATGGATTTAGTTTAAGTGAAAAAAAACATTGGGGAAAAAGAGCACTGTGGGAAACAGATGAGAGAGTTCCAATGATTATTTCTGATCTGCGCAGTCCCGTTGAACAAACATGCCACCGAACAGTAAATCTCCTTGACCTATTTCCTACAATTTGCGACATTGCTGATGTGGAACATCCTGTATTTTCTGATGGTACAAATTATCTTGATGGTCAAAGTTTATTACCGTTGTTAAATAATACGGAAATGAGTTGGATTTGTCCCGTTTTGTCTACTGTAAAAAAAGAATACGGCACAGAGGGTTCCTGTTTTCCACAATATTCCGTTAGAGACGAAAAATATCATTACATAAGATACCAATCCAATGGTGGCGTAGGGTTTGTATGCGACGAGGCGAGCAGTTATTTTGAAGAAGAATTTTACGAAATTGGTATAAACCGCGAAACAGATCCAAACGAATGGAATAATCTTATCAGTAATGATGACTATATTCCTGTAATAAATTATCTGAAAGAATTTTTACCGGAAGGATCCATGTATCTTCAAAAAGCATTTGAGGTTAGAATTTCTACAAAAACATTACCTTGTTTTATTAATGACCATACTTTTCTGAAATTAAACTCCACTTTATTTTCTGATGACGGCGCTTTGATTGCAGGCGCAGAATTAACAAATTACCAATTCAAATGGACAAATAATTTAACACCGGCAATTTATTTCGGTAAAAACTATATTTTTAATACTGCAACAATTCCCACAGCAGAATTTGCGGCAAATGAAAAAATACTTTTTTATCTTGAAATTACTGATCTTACCTCGGGGCAGATGGTTGCCTTTAATACTAAAACAATTTATATAAACGTCGCAAATACTCCAACCTCCGACTTTGCACTCATTAATGGAGTAATTCCACATAGTGTAAATATCACAGATTATACGATATCTGGAAGTTATAGAAATACCTACTGGACCTTTGGTGATGGAACTTCCTCTGAGGAATTTATGCCTGATACACATTATTATCCGGCCGCAGGTGGATATATTGTAAAAAATTATATTGAATATGGAAATGGATGTACAAAAAGTAAGGCACATTCCCTTATGATCTTTCATGCAGGAACAATAGAGTCCGGTTTTACGCTTTACCCAAATCCTGCAAACAATTATATACAGGTGAAATTAGAAGAACAAACAGCAGACGGTAATTTGCAAATTATTAATATACTCGGAGAAGTAGTTCTAAGTCAAAACCTTGATGCCAGGGAAACCCTGCTTCATATAAATACAACATCCTTGCCCGCAGGAACATATATCATTAATATTAATACCGAAAACAAATTATGGAATAAAAAATTTGACATCATAAGATAAGGTTTTATAAATAGCATATAAAGGTTAAACTTTTAATATGAAAAATATCTTTTATTTATTATTGTGTTGTTTACTCACTTTAAAAGTTTCTTCACAGGTTGCTCCTGTTAAACCAAATATAATTTTAATTGTTTCCGACGATCTCAACGATTATATTGAACCGCTGCATACAATATCCAATATCGAAACCCCGAATATAAATTTAATAGCAGAAAGCGGAACATTATTCACAAATGCATTTGCCTCCTCCGCACTTTGTGGTCCGTCACGCACCAGTTTTTTAACCGGAAAAGATTTGTATTATACACAAGTGTATTCAAATTCCAAACTTAAATGTATTGATTTTGGACTAAATTTCAAACCGGCATTAAACAATGAAGAATATTTTACTATTCCTCAATATTTGAAAGATAACGCAAACTATTTTACTTATAATATCAACAAAGTATTTCATTGCCCGGTTAATTATGTTGAATATGATGAGGAAACGGAAAATGCTTGTGAAAAAACTTTGGCCTGGAACAGATATTTTTACTTTGAAGATGATTCCACTCTGACTCCTATTTTTAATGATGTGGATGAAGGAGTAGCCGGCTACCAGTTTGGTAAAATTAATGATACCCTTGAACCTTATCTTGACGATTATATTGCCGTTGATAGCGCAATTTCTTTTATTGATCAAATTGGAGCTGGTGGTGATGTGATTTGCAATAAACCCTTTTTTCTTGCACTGGGATTAAATACACCCCATAAAAATCAATACATTCCAGAAAAATATTTCTTGAATGATTATATAGATAATTTCAGCACCGACCCTTTTGATATTCCATACAATGTACCGGCAAACGCTGACCCGTCAAACGGAATAATAATGCCACCTCAACCCGATATTCCCTTCGCTGATATCGACAGTCTGCCCGCAAATGGAATTGCCAGGGTCATGGCAGGAGCTAAAGATTCTGCTTTTATTAATTGGGTAATAAATACACTTTCACCCTATCCTGAAATTCAACCCGGATTAAGTGAGGAGCAAAAAATCGAGATACTTTCCTGGAGTAAAAGAGCAAATGCTGTTATGGCATATCTTGCAGCCGTAAAATATATAGATGCGCAGTTGGGCCGATTATATGAAAATCTTTTAAGCCACCCTGAAATTTTAAATAATACCATTATCATATTTATAGGTGACAATGGATACTCTCTCGGAGAAAAAAGACATTGGGAAAAATATGCAATGTGGGAAACCGATATCAGAATTCCTTTGATTATTTCCGATTTCCGTGACCCTGTTCCACAAATTTGCAATAGGACAGTAAGTTTATTGGATCTGTTTCCAACAATATGCGATTTTGCAGAAATTAATTACCCGCTTTTTGCCGACAATTCCGATTATTTAGACGGGCATAGTCTGGCACCTTTATTAATTGATCCTGATACAATTTGGACAAGACCGGTGTTGACGGCTGAAAAAAAATTGGATGACCAGGAAGCGCATTGTTTTCCTCAATATTCCGTTCGCGATGAAAGATTTCATTATATACGTTATCAATCCAATGGTGGCGGTGACTTATATTGCGATGAAGCAAACAGCTATATCGAGGAAGAGTTATATGAAATCGGCGTTGACCGTGAAACCGACCCCAACGAATGGAATAATTTAATAGCTGATCCGGATTATGCACCGGTATTGGATTATCTGGATGAATTTTTACCAGATAGCTCCTTGTATTTACAAAAAGTACATACTGCAGTAATCACGACAAAAACTTTAGCCTGTTTTTTAAATGACCATACCACATTTAAACTCTTTTCCACTTTATATTCGGAACACGGAATAGTGATTACTGGGGCTGCTCTTGTAAATTATCAATTCAAATGGACAAACAATTTAACAGGAGCAATTTATTATGGCAAGTATTATCCATTTAATACAGCAACTATTCCTGCAGCTGTATTTTCTGCAAATGATAAGATCCTCTTTTATTTAGAGGTTACTGATTTAACCTCTGGTCAAAAAGCTGCTTTTAATACGAAAACGATCTATATCAATTCTGCAAATACTCCCGTCTCTAACTTCAATTTAATTCCGGCTGCGCCATTGCATAGCATAAATATTATTGATTATACTATTTCCGGAAGTTATACCGATACCTGGTGGAAGTTCGGTGATGGCACCAGCTCAGAAGAATTTTTACCCGATACCCATATTTACCCAACTGTGGGATCGTATACCGTCCGAAATTACATTGAATATGGCAATGGATGTACCAAAAATAAAGCACAAATTGCCACTGTATTTAAAGAAGGAGAACCTGATTTACGTTTTGAACTATTTCCAAATCCGGGTGCAAACAAAATACATGTTGAGTTTAGCGAGGAAGTAGAAATTGAAAATTTCAATATCGTAAATATTACCGGTGAGATTGTTTTAACCCAAAAGATTAAAGCAAAACAAGCAAATATTGAGATAAATACTTCATCTTTACCATCCGGAATTTACATACTGGTGCTCAACTTTGGAGAACATTCTATAAGCGAAAAGTTTGAAATAATCAGATAAACAGCCTCATCCTAAATGCATATCAAAACACTAAATACCCCATCATGAATTTCAAATATTTTCTTCTTATTAATATTTTTTTTACAACGCTATTGTCCGCTCAGGTAGCTCCCGAAAAACCAAACTTTATTTTTATTATAGTGGATGATCTCAATGATTATGTCGGAACTTTCAAAGGTCATCCTCAGGTCCAAACTCCGGCAATGGATAGCATTGCAGCAAATGGAATTTCCTTTTTAAATGGATTTTCAAACGCGTCCGGTTGTGCACCAAGCCGCACCAGTTTTTTATCCGGTAAAGATCCACTCTATACACAAGTACTTAGTAATGAGGACTATATTGGTGAATTCAGAAATAATTTTACTGCTGCTAAAGGAAATGAGGAAGTATTTACCCTACCCGAGATCTTAAAAGATTCAGGCGGATATTTTACGTATGCAATAAATAAGGTTTTTCACAGCCCCACTCAAAATGATTACGATAAGGATACAGATGATAATTGTAGTAAAGATCTTTCCTGGAATAATATGAAATATTTCGAGGAGTCTGATGAATTTACATTATTAACCAACGCTTATAAAGATTTCGGATATTTCGATTATGGCGTGATACCGGATTCTTTAGAGCCCTACATGCAGGATTATATTGCAACTGATACGGCAATTCAATTTATTTACGATTATGCGAATGGAACAGCAAATACTTGCGATAATCCTTTCTTTTTAACAATAGGATATAATAGACCCCATTCCGAAAGATTTATTCCGGAAAAATATTATTTACCTTATTATGTGAATGATATTTATGAGGTTCCTTTTAGTATTCCATATAATGTTCCGTACAATGCCTTTCCTTATAATGGAATAGTAATGCCACCTCAACCTGACCCTATTTATAATGATTATTATACTTTGCCTTTAAATGGCATTGGTGCAGCTATGGCAAATGTTGGGAATATTTACTATCAAATCAATAACTTAATAAATTCATTTGCATATCTTCCTGAAATAGATCCACTATTAACAGAAGCAGAAAGAGAGGAAATTATTTTTCAGACAATTTCTGCAAATATCGTATCCAATTATATTGCGGCTGTCCAATTTATAGACGCTCAAGTTGGTCGTATTATGGATGCTCTAAACACCTACCCTGATCTAGCCGAAAATACGATCATTGTTTTGGTGAGCGATCATGGGTACTCGCTCGGTGAAAAAAGGCATTGGACAAAATGGTCTCTATGGGAAACAGATGAGAGAATTCCATTTATCATTGCCGACCCCTCAAGACCGGGAAATCAAATATGCAATAATGTAGTTTCTCTCCTTGATCTGTATCCTACCATACTTGATCTGGCCGATGTTGAATATCCGCATTTTGCTGATGGCTCTCCATATCTTGACGGACATAGTATTTTACCCTTGCTTAATAATACGGCAATGGAAAATGATAATGTATCTGTAAATTCCACTAAGAAAATCATGGGAATTGGATCCTGTTTTCCACATTATTCCATTCGTAATGAAAGATTTCATTATATACGCTACCAAAAAAATAATGGGGGAGCATTTGCACCAAATATTTGTGACTCTACGGAAAATTATTATGAAGAAGAATTATATGAAATTGGTATTCATCGCGAGGTAGACCCTAACGAATGGAATAACCTCATCGCCGATCCCAACTACGCTCCGGTTATAGATTTCCTTTCAGAATTTATTATTGGTGGTGACCTCTACTTACAAAATCCCATGTCTGTTCAAATTACCAACAAAACTTTGCCTTGTTTCCTCAATAATTCCACTTCATTTAAATTGAACAGTTCCTTGTTTTCAGAGATAGGGAATTTAATTACCGGTGCTGCATTAATTAATTATCAATTTAAATGGACTAATAATTTAACCGCTGCAGTATTTTATGGTAAGTCATACACTTTTAACACTGCTACAATTCCTGCAGCAATTTTTACATCTAATAGCAAGATCATGTTCTATCTGGAAGTTACTGATTTGCTCACTGGAAAACAGATAGCTTTTAATACAAAATCTATTTATATCAATTCCGGAAATACACCCGTTTCCGATTTTCATCTTGTACCGGGAATTCCATTACATAGTGTTAACATTATTGATTATACCATAAGCGGGGCATATTCCGACACCTATTGGACCTTTGGTGACGGAACCTCCTCTGAAGATTATTTACCAGACACGCATTATTATGCAACCTCAGGTTCGTATACGGTAAAAAATTATATGGAATACGGAAACGGATGCCTGAAAAGTAAAGCGCGAAGTATTGTTATTTTACATGAAGGATCAGCTGCACTTGATTTTGGGGTATATCCAAATCCCGCAAGCGACAATCTGAATATCATATTTGGCAGTCCGTTGAAAAACGGAACTGTGCAGATAGTTGATATTTTAGGTAAAACGGTATTCCTGCAATCCAATATATCACAACAGGAATCAATGCAAATTAATATTTCACATTTAATTCCGGGAAATTATATCATTAAAATAAGCGATACAGAAAAAATTGGAAATAAATTGATTGAAATTATAAATTAGAAAACAATATAACACACATTATCAATTAACCCATACAATTGATATTTAATGAAATTTATAATTCCCCTTTTCTTATTTTATTTATTCAGGGTAATTGCAATTGGTCAGGTAGCAGATAAACCCCATATTTTTCTCATTTTAACTGATGATATGAATGACTACCCTCTAGATGTGAATGGACATCCTCAAGTTTCTATTCCGGGTATGAATGAGATAGCCTCCATGGGAACTTCTTTTCTGAATGCACATACCTCCTGTCCTAAATGTGCGCCATCCAGAACAAGTATGATCACGGGTAAAGATCTTTTATACACCGATATTTATTATAATCCTGCCTGTTTACCCTTCAGAGATTATTTTAGTCCCGCCAACAATAATGAAGAGATATTTACAATACCCGAACATTTAAAAAATTATGGGTATTTTACATATGGTATTAATAAGATATTTCATTGTTTCTCTACTGATTCTGATTTTGATTCCATACATGCAGATCCCTGTGCCAAAGAATTATCCTGGAGCAAATACAGCTGGTTTAATAAAGAAGAAGATTCCTCTATTGTGAGTTATGGCAATGCAAATAATGAAGGTATGAGTGGATTAGCATGGTGTCGAATTGCCGACAGTCTTGAATATAAATTATATGATCACAGGGCAATCGACACCGCATTAACTATTATTGATCAGTTTCATAATGAAACAATTAATACTTGCGGTAACCCGCTTTTTATCACTATAGGGCTCAGAAGACCTCACCTACCCTGGTATGTTCCGGAAAAATATTTCACCTCCGATTATGTATCGGATTTTTATGCCGAACCATTTAATTATCCTTACAATAATCCGGAAAACCAGATACCCTATAACGGTGTAGTAATGCCACCACAGCCGGATACAATTTATAATGATTATAATAAACTTGGAACGCTTGGTCAATCATTTTCCGATTTCGAAAATTATTATTATGGCTTTGATGGCGAAGTTGATGGATATTCACCCTTACCCGAATTTGATCCATTACTTAGTGAGGAGGAAAGATTGGAAATAATGCACACATCATTAAAGGCACATGCAACTATCGGATATCTTGCAGCAATTTCCTTTGTGGATGCACAGGTAAAACGATTTATTGATTCACTTCAGACTTATCCTGAAATATTTAATAATTCAATCTTGATATTTGTAAGTGACCACGGATTTTCTTTAGGGGAAAAAAGACACTGGAATAAAGGAACCATGTGGGAGGATAATTTACGGGTGCCTTTTATTATTGCCGATATGCGCAACCCTATCTCGCAATCAACATTTTCAGCGGTGAGTTTACTGGATCTTTTTCCAACTATTTGTGATCTTACCGAGATTCCCTATCCTACTTTTGCTGATGGATCCGGCTATCTTGATGGAAAATCTCTAATGCCTCTGCTTAATAACCCTGCGGTGCATATCGATAAACCGTCTCTCGCATCACATCTCTTAACGGCGTCTGCCCAGTGTTCATGTTTCCCACAATATTCTATTCGAAATAACGCATATCATTATATTTATTATACCTCCAATAATATGGATACTATATTAGAATGTAATAAAGCATTGGCATGGAAGGAAGAAGAATTATATGAAATAGGGGAAAATTTTCAAACCGATCCAAATGAATGGAATAATCTTGTAAATGATAGTTCATATCAACTTGTAAAAGATTATTTAGGACAATGGTTACCTGATAGCGGAATGTATCTAGAAGTTCCATATTCCCTAGAAATTCAAAATAATACTTTGGCGTGTTTGCTGGAGGAGGATGATACCTTGCAACTATTTTTTAATGTTTATGATACCATCGGTAATTTGATTCCGGCTCCTGAAAATTTTATTTATACCTGGAGCAACGATTTAACAAACGATCTATTTTATGGCAATTTTATAAGTTTTCCGCTCTCACTCATTTCAGATGATGTTTTTAGCATGAAAGGAGATGTTTTCTTTGTGTTACAAATGATCGACACACTGAATAATTTAGTTGTAGGATTGGCAACAAAAAGATTTTATATCAATGAAGAAAATGAACCTACAGTTTCATTTTCTATTCTGCAAGATAGTTTAACCGTGAGTTTTGAAGATATTAATATTACAGGAAATTACAATTCGATACTTTGGGAATTTGGAGATGGTACTTCCTCAACCGGGCCCTTCCCTGCACCACATACCTATACAAATTCGGGACCATTTACAATTAACTGCACAGTTAATTTTGGAAACAATTACTCCTGTTTTAAGAAACACATGGTTACTACTTCAGCATTAGTTTTTGAGGATATCGAATATTATTGTAATATCTATCCAAACCCGGCAAACCAACAAATTTATGTTGATTTTACAGGAAATGAGATTCCTGAAGGAATTCGAATATTGAATTTGCAAGGCCAAACTTTATACAAAAAATCGATGCTCAATAATGCCAATTTTTCAATAGTTACGGAGTTTTGGCCGAATGGTCAGTATTATCTTCAAATTATTACCAGACAATCAAGCCATGTTATGACATTTGAAATAATACATTAGGATTTTTTTTAATAAATGAACAATACCGTCCCAATTTGCAGGGATCCGATATTAATGCTTCACTAACTCAGATAGGCATTTCATGTACTAATAGATACAATTCGCAGAAAATTCAGGATAAATATGTTAAATTTAAGTAAATTTACCTGTAAAAATGCTATTAAAAGCATTCCCCGATTAACCATATAATTTTTCGCGGAATGTTTAATAAAGGAAGTAAGGTATAGTTGAGTCTGTTGAATCAACTAAATAAATTTTCAAATTTCTAAATATTGTATTACCCTTTTTTGAAATGAAAAAGCAAATTTATACACTTTTGTTCCTATTATTAGGGAATTTATTATTCTCGCATATATATTTTGCTCAAACCGCAGAAAAACCAAATATTATTTTTATTATTTTTGACGACCTGAACGATTGGATAGAACCTTTGAGCGGACATCCACAGGTTGAAACTCCGAATTTGGATGCTATCGCATCGCTGGGAACTACTTTTTTAAATGCTTATTGTTCTGCTCCGGTTTGTGCCGCATCCAGAACAAGTTTTTTATTAGGCAAGAATCCGGGTTATACCGGAGTATATAATAATGAAGAATTTAATGAATTGGATTTCAGATCAAATTTTCCACCTGATAAATATTTTACCACCCTCCCCGAATATTTGAAAGATGAAGGAGGATATTATACCGTTTCCTTGAATAAAATATTTCATGCAGATCAATATCTGAATGATTATGATGAAACAACAGACGACAATTGTGCTCGTTCATTATCATGGAATGAGGTTATATATAAAGGAAGTGATGGTGGAATAATTAGTGAAGGTGATTCACTCGACCAGGATGTTCCCAAATTTGATTGGGCTAAGATCGACGAATCTTTTACATCTGATATGCAGGATTATAATATTACTGATGCTTCTTTGGAATTTTTAGACGAATATGATTTAAATCCCTCCGATTATTGTGACAAGCCCATTTTTCTTGCACTCGGATTCCATAAGCCACATCTTGAATTATTTGTTCCAGAACAATATTTTCTCCCTTATTATATCGACGATTTTGAAGACCCCTCCTTTGATATTCCATTTAATGAACCAGCCAATACATACCCCTATAATGGTGTTGTATTGTCACCACAACCTGAGATCCCTTATTCCGATTACGAGAGTTTAGGATTTGTTGGAAAAAATCTCGCGTCGGTGGGAGTACACAACGAATTTGAGAATTGGGGCGATAGTTTAAGTTTATTGATATCCATTAACGACTCACTAAGTAATGAAGAAACTGCAAATATTCTGACAAGATCTAAAATTGCAAACGCAACGATGGCCTATCTCGCGGCAGTAAAATTTGTTGACGAACAGTTAGGGCGCTTTTGGAACGAATTGAATTTGTACCCAGAAATTCTGAATAATTCGGTAATAATCATTACAAGTGATCACGGTTATTCTTTAGATGAAAAAAAACACTGGAAAAAAAATACATTGTGGGAAACTGATATAAGAGTCCCATTTATTATGGTTGATATGAGAAATCCGGTTCAAAAAACCTCTAATATTAATGTAAGTTTACTTGATTTGTTTCCCACAATTTGTGACCTGACATTAAATCCTTATCCGCTATTTCCTGATAGCACTAAATACCTGGAAGGGAAAAGTTTAGTATCAGTATTTTATGACAGTACACTTCATTATGAATCTCCTGTTCTTACAACCTATATGGCAGTAGATGGTAAACAAGTTTCTTGCAATGAGCAATATTCCATTCGCGATGAAAGGTTTCACTATATACAATACCATTCGAATAATGTTGAAGGAAACCTAACTTGCGATTCGCTCAATTCAGTGGTAGAAGAAGAATTATACGAAATAGGAATTGATCGTGAAAAAGATCCCAACGAGTGGAACAATCTGATTAGCAATTCCGATTACCTGCCTGTTGTGAAATATCTTTCTCAATGGATTCCAGGACAGCCGCTCTATAATAAGAAAACTTTTAATATAAAAATTAATATCGATCAAACCAGTTGCCATCTTGTTTATAATGACTCCATTAATCTGTCTTTTGATATATTTGATACTACAGGAGTTATTACAACTGTTCCAGAAGGTTACTTTTATTATTGGACAAATAATATTACTGACGATACAATATTTGGAACAGAAGTAAATTTTACATTCAACGATATTCAGATTTTTAATACTGCGAAAAGAGTGATATTTTATTTCTATATGATAGACACATCAACAAATACGATAGCCGGATTTGATCTCATCTATGCTTATTTAACAAATGCCCAATTTCCTGAAATTTCTTTTGAAGTAAATACCGATTATCAATCAACAACGGTCACTTTTTCCAATATTGAAATTCTTGGGGATTACAATTCTGTATTGTGGGATTTTGGTGACGGAAATTACTTTTATGGGCCCGAACCCGTTTCACACACCTATGAAGAATACGGCAAATATACAGTAAGCAGTTTTGTCAGTTTTGGAAGTTCCGACACTTGCTTTATATCCTATAGCAGAGAAATTGAAACGTTTTCCTACAATTATGCAGATGAAAACAATATTTTTATTTTTCCCAACCCCTCTAATGGCTTATTTAACCTTGCAACCAAAGACTTGGTGGAGGAAGGGGAAATTATCATTTCAGATGTTGCTGGAAGAACTTATTTTATAAATAACTTTAATATGAACGGACTCCTTATCAATGAGCTCGATCTTACAATATTGAGCCCGGGAATGTATTTTATCACACTTAAAACACCTATTTTTACAAGCTCGGCACCTATCATAATCCACTGATCGTACATGAAAAATTATTCATACCATTTCTTACTAATCTTAATAGCGGGGTTTGCAAATTTATTTGCACTCTGTCAGGATGCCGTAAAACCCAATATAATTTTTATTGTTGTTGACGACCTCAACGATTATATAGATGGATTGGAGGGTAGTCAGGAGTCAGCCACTCCAAACATTAACAGAATATCAGACAACGGAACACTATTTACAAATGCAATTTGTTCGGCACCATTATGTTGCCCTTCAAGGACAAGTTTTCTTACCGGAAAAGATCCAACTTACACAAATATATACAGCGCTGCAGGCTATAAATGCAATAATTTTGCACAAAATTTTACTGCAGTCGGAAATAATGATGAGTATTTTACTATTCCGGGATTTCTGAAAGATAGTATAGGATATTTTACCTACGGATTAAATAAAATTTTTCACTGCTATGAAAATTACCAGGAATATGATTCAATTACACCCGAACCCTGTGAAAAAGAATTGTCATGGAACAAAATATTTGTTTACAACGATTCTGCTACCATCGCCGCGGGATTAGTGGAACAAGGTGTATTTAATAATGAATGGTCTGCAATTAACGATACCATGGAAAAACACATGATGGATTATGTTGCTGTGGATTCTGCAACTTCTTTTATTCAACAATTCGCGCAGAATAATTCAATTACATGTGGCGATCCATTTTTTATTGCTTTGGGAATAAAAAAACCACATAAACCATTATACATTCCGGAAAAATATTTTAAAGAGGAATATATAACCGATTTTTATGAGGAACCATTTAATATACCATTTCATTTTCCTGCAAACTCATATCCGTATAATGGAATAATTATGCCACCGCAACCCGAAATTCCCTTCTCTGATTATTATAATTTACCCTTGGATAGTATGGGTCAAGGCATGGTGAAAGGTGCTGACAATAATTTTATAGAATGGGCGGAAGATCTTTCACCAACACCTCTTGTTGATATTGCGTTCGACGATTCACTTACACTTGATGTACTTGCCTGGTCGAAAAGAGCAAATTGTGTAATGGCTTATCTTGCAGGAATAAAATATTTAGATGCTCAAATCGGAAGATTACTTGATTCTCTGGAAACTTACCCAGAAATATATAACAATACAGTTATAATCTTATTGGGAGATAACGGGTATGGTTTGGGAGAAAAAAAACACTGGGGTAAACGAACACTTTGGGAAACAGATATTCGTGTCCCTTTAATAATTTCAGATCTTAGAGAACCTAATAAACAAGTGTGTAATACGACGGTAAGTCTGCTCGATCTTTTTCCAACTATTTGTGATCTTATCGGAACAGATTATCCGACATTTATTGATGGTTCTCAATATCTTGATGGAAAAACACTTTATCCTCTTTTACAGGAACCAACACAACATTGGGAGCGACCTATTCTATCCGGAGTGAAAAAGGAATCAAATTCCGAAGGAGCTTGTTTTCCTCAATACTCTGTTCGAAACGACCAATTTCACTATATCAGGTACCAGTCCAATGGAGGAGGATTAACTATTTGCGATTCTCTAAATAGTTATTTCGAAGAAGAATTATATGAAATCGGCGCTAACAGAGAAATAGACCCTAATGAATGGAATAACCTTATACAAAACACAGATTATAAACCAGTGGTGGATTATTTACAGCAATGGTTACCTGATAGTTCCATGTTCAATGCAAAAACGTACACTGCATTTATTAAAAAAGATCCCATGGATTGTTTTCTGAGTTATTCTGATACTTTAGATCTAATGTTCGAATTATTCGATACCCTGGGAGCTTACGTTTTACCACCTGATGAATTAATGTATATTTGGACAAACAATCTTACTTCAGATACTATTAATTCTACAAGCGAATCCTTCCTGATCTCTTCAATTCCAACTGCAATATTTAATACAAACTCAAAACTTATATTCTATTTACAAATAATTGATACCACTTCCGGTTCCGGTTTTATTCGTGCATTTGATATGGAGCACTATTTTTTAAATCCAGATAACCTACCCACTCTTTCATTTGAACTTCTTTCGGCAGATTCAATAGCTTATGTGAATGATTTTGAAATAAGTGGTTCCTATAATTTCTATTGGTGGGTGATAAATGGCGACAGTGTATTTTATAATGAGATTCCGGAGGAAATTACTTTTGATATACCTGCACCCTATACCATCACATGTTATGTCCAATATGGGAATAATGATTGTGTGTTAAGTTATACACAAACCATTTACAAACCACTCATTAATTATTTTAAGGATGAAGTATTATATATTATTCCAAATCCTGCACATAATAATGTTACAATTTATCTTAAGTCGGGCATATCTGGGAATGTTTTAAATATGTATGACCTGAATGGTAAACTAATTAAACGTTTTGATCTCGGTCAAGACATAGGCACTAGTTATTACAATTTTAATGTTGAAGATTTTGAAAATGGTGTATATCTCCTATGCGTAACAGGCCTGTTAAATTCAATTTCATCACCCCTAATTATCATGCGTTGAAATGAACACAAAACTATCTAAATATCATTTTTGGATTATCCCCCTTTTTCTTTTTTCAATTACTATTTGCAATGCCCAAACCGATCAACCCAATTTTATTTTTATTGTTGTGGATGATCTGAATGATTATATTGAAGGATATACCGACCAACCTCAAATTGAAACGCCTAATGTAAAAGAGCTGGCTTCAGAAGGAACCCTTTTTCTAAATGCATATTCAAGTGCTGCCGGATGCGGTCCTTCCCGAACAAGTTTTTTCAGTGGGAAAGATCTTTTTTATACACAAGTATATAATAATGAAGACTACCAAAGTAAATTCCGCGACAATTTCACATTGGAAAATAACAATGAAGAGGTTTTTACTTTTCCGCAATTGCTTAAAGACTCCGCAGGATATTTTACCTATGCAATAAATAAACTTTTTCACAATCCCAATGAAAATGATTTCGATAAAACTGTAGGAACTCCACCCTGCGAAAGAACTTTATCGTGGAACGAAATGCTGTTTTTCGAAGATTCTGATTCTCTGCTTGAAGATTTCAGTGCTTATGCTTTCGGAGGCGGTTTTGATTGGGGTATGATCCCTGATTCGATGGAGTATTTAATGGAAGATTATATGGGTGCCGACACTGCTATCGCATTTATTAATGCTTATGCCGATAGCACTGCAAACACTTGTGGCAGACCATTTTTTCTGGGAATGGGATTCTTCAGGCCACATTCTCAAAGATATATTCCGGAAAAATATTATCCATCTTATTATTTGGAGGATATTTATGAAGAGCCTTTCGTTATTCCCTATAATGATCCTGTTGGAACCTTTCCCTATAATGGCATTGTAATGCCGCCACAACCCGATACCATATTTCAGGATTATTACAACCTTCCGGAAGATGGTTTAGGAAGATTTTTTGCCGATAATGGAAAAGTGTTTGATC